>JABLXR010000050.1 GCA_013178015.1 Anaerolineae bacterium | reverse complement strand
GAGCCAGGCTGGGCGCTATCGGACGCTGCATCGCCTCTGTTCCCTGCCTGCTGGCTGGCCGGTGGTGGTTCCTGGCCCGCGCCAGATGGCAGCTCCGCAACGCTGGCTCGACTTTGAGAAAGCCCTACCGGGCACTCTTGCCCCAGGAGGAGAGGAGCGGCGCGGCGGGAGGCATCAGGCGAAGGCCTTGTACGGACGACACACGGCCGACCGCCGGTCCCTCTGGCTGCCGACGATTGGGCCCCTTCTGTTGGCAATCCCGACGGAACCGCCTTCTGGGGGATCAGTCCAGGCCGAGAAGCCGAATGGCGTTCTCGCGCGCCACCTTGCGGAACACCAATGGGCTGATCTTGCCCGTATCCCGCCAGTCCCGGAGCAGATCAGTCAGAGGTAGGGGCATGGTGGGGGAGAGTATGTCGGTGCCGAACAGGAGGCGATCCTGGAACTCGGTCAGGAACCGGGGTCCGTACTCATGGTCACGGGCCAGGGCGTTGTAGGCGGTGAAGTCCGACAGGTCTCCGTAGAGGTTGGGATACCGGCGGAAGAGCACCGGCACCACCCCTTCTTCCTCGATGGGCCTCGTGGGGAGGCGGCCCACCTGGCCCCGGGGGCCGAATACGAACCCGCGCTCGCCCGGAGTCTCCAGGCGGGCGATCTCGGACCAGAAGATGGGGCCGTGACCGAGAAGGACCAGGTCAGGGAACTTCTGGAGGGTATGCTCCAGCTGGGGAAGCCCTGGATCGTCGTAAAGGCCGAAATCGCCGCTCAGCTGGTCGGAGCCGTCGAAGGTAACGGGCAGCCCCACAGCTTCGGCGTGACGGAACAGGTTCTGCACCAGGGGATGCATGACGGGCAGGTTGGGCATGACCTCGCCCAGACCGCGGCACCCCAGGTCCTTGTAGTAGCGCAGGAGATCGCCCAGAGGAGCGTCGGCGGCGTTCGTCAGAGCCCGGGGGTCCACGTTGCAGAAAGGGATGAGCCGATCGGGGTACTGGGCCGCCATTTCGAGGATGTCCTCGTTCGCCTGAGGCAGGTAGATCTCGGGGCTGACAATGGGCAGTACTGCGCCCCGCTCTATGCCCACTTGATCGTAGCGGGCTATCACCTCCTCGGCGGTACAGAACCGCACTGGCATAGGAGGAGGCAATCGGCGATAGGCGTGGGCATGGATGTCCACGAACATAGCGGTGCTCCTGAGTGATGGCTGGACAGGCTGCCTAGTCTGGCGCAGGGGCGCCGAGCCGCCAGGCGAGCCTGAGGCCTACTCTTCGCGGCTCCGCCCCTATGCTGGGCAATCCCGCCCTACGTGAAGCGCCCCCGTGCCTCAATGGGCCACATGTCCACCACCCGGTCGCCCTGGACGATGAAGTAGCGCTCGTGCAAGTTGATGGTGGTGCAGCCGTGCGAAGGGATGAGCTCCACCTTGTCGCCCAGCTTGAGGGAGGTCGCCCCCGGCCCATCCAGGGTGCCGTGCTCTTCCGAGAGCTTGACGGTGGTCAAGCCATCGGGCCTGACCACCGGCGGCATCCCGAACTCGGGGGTGATGGCCTTCATGCCCGCGTCCGTGATGGCCCGGCCGGCGCTGGGCTTGCTGATGACGCTGGCGAGAACGGTCATGGCGGGCAGGAACTCGGGCACGATGCTGGAGTAGCGCGCATCCATCGTCACGTAGGAGCCCGCCTGGACCTCATCCACGCCGGGGTAGTTGCCGGTGATGTTGTAGGTGCCGGTGCCGCCTCCGCTGACGATGGCCACCGGCAGCCCGTTCTCCTCAATGTACCGGCGCACGCCGGTAAGGTGGGCCATGGCCTTCTCGGCGGTGGCCCGGCGCTGCTCGAAGTCGGGGATCATGACCGCGTGGCCCTCGTAGCCCTGCAGGCCGGAGAAGACCAGCCCCGGGGCAGCGTCCACCCGGCGAGCCAGCGCCAGAGCTTCCTCGGCAGTAGCCACGCCGCAGCGGCCCATGCCCACGTCCACCTCAACCAGGACCCGGAGAGATACGCCAGCGGCCCCGGCAGCCTGCGACAACTCGTCCACATTGCCGGCGTCGTCCACAGCCACCATGACGTCGGTCCGTCGCCGCAGACGGACCAACCGGCCGATCTTGGTGGGCCCTACGATCTGATTGGCGATGAGGATGTCAGGGGCAACATGGGCCAGGGCCTCGGCCTCGCCCAGCTTGGCGCAGGTGATACCCACGGCGCCGGCCTCAAGTTGGCGGCGGCCGATCTCAGCGCACTTGTGCGTCTTGGCGTGGGGCCGGAGGTTGGCGCTGGCGCCGGCCATGAAGCGGGCCATGAAGGCCAAGTTGGCCTCCAGCATGTCCAGGTCAAGCACGAGCGCCGGCGTGTCCAAGTCCCACTTGCTCGAGCCCTCTAGGTTCATAGATGCGATCTCCAGTAGCGGTTGTGGTGCCCTGTAAGGGAGTCCCTGCTCCCAGCCCTCTCCCGCGCGTGCAACAGTGAAGGCCCTTCCCCCTTCCTTGCCTGGGAGAGGGACTAGGGGGTTAGGTTGGTGCCGCCCAACCGCGGGCCAGTCGGACCGCCCGGCCCCACTCTCGATAGCGTGCTTCCCTAGTGCCCTCCTCCGTGGTGGGGGCGAACAGACGATCCACCCGGCGGCCAGCACGCAGATCCTCCAGGCGAGGCCAGACTCCTGCGGCGTGTCCGGCCAGGTAGGCCGCGCCCAGAGCGGTCGTCTCGGTGTCGGCGGGGCGCTCCACCGGCACTCCCAGGATGTCGGCCTGGAGCTGCAGGAGGAGGTCGTTCTGGGCCGCGCCGCCATCGGCGCGCAGTACCTCCAGGCGCAGGCCGGCTTCGGACGCCATAGCCTCCAGGACGTCGCGGCTCTGGAAGCAGATGGCCTCCAAAGCGGCGCGGGCTATGTGAGCGCGACTGGTGCCGCGAGTGAGCCCGATGAGCAGGCCGCGGGCGTAGGGGTCCCAGTACGGGGCGCCTAGTCCAACAAAGGCGGGTACGAAGTACACCCCGCCTGAGTCGGCGACGCTGGCGGCCAGCTCCTCGCTCTCGGCGGCGGAGCCGATGATGCCAAGCTCGTCCCTCAGCCACTGCAGGGCGGCTCCGGCGATGAAGACGCTGCCCTCGATGGCGTACACCGGCCCCTGGCCTAGGTCCCAGGCCACGGTGGCCAGCAGGCCGCCCTGGGGAATCACCAGGTCGGACCCGGTGTTGAGCAGGACGAAGCAACCGGTGCCATAGGTGTTCTTGGCCTGGCCCGGGTCCAGACACATCTGCCCGAAAAGGGCCGCCTGCTGATCGCCGGCGATGCCAGTGATGGGAAGGGATCGGCCCAGGATGTCGGCCTCGCTCTCGCCGAACGCGCCGGCGCTGGGCCGTACCTCGGGCAGCATGGGGCGGGGCACGCCGAAGGCATCGAGCAGGACCGGGTCCCAGTCTCCCTGCCGAAGGTTGTAGAGCATGGTGCGGGAGGCGTTGCTGGGGTCGGTGGCGTGCACCCGCCCGCCAGTGAGCCGCCAGAGCAGATACGTGTCCACGGTGCCGAAGAGGGCCTCTCCCCGCTCGGCCTTGGCCCGCAGGTCGGGCAGGTGACGGAGGAGCCAGACCAGCTTGGTGCCGGAGAAGTAGGGGTCCAGCACCAGGCCTGTCCGCCGGGCGACCTCGGACCCCAGCCCGGCGGCGCGCAACTCGTCGCAGATGGGGGCGGTGCGCCGGTCCTGCCAGACGATGGCGTTGTGGAGGGGCGCGCCGGTCTGCGCCTCCCAGACCAGGGTGGTTTCGCGCTGATTGGCGATCCCCACGGCGGCGACGTCTTTGAGGTCCACGCCGGCCTGAGCCAGGCACGCCTGGGCGGCTTCGGTCTGAGTGCGCCAGATGTCCTCCGGGCGGTGCTCCACCTGGCCCGGCTCGGGATAGAGCTGAGGGAACTCGATCTGGGCCGACGCGACCTGGGCGCCGGTGGCGTCGTAGAGTATGGCTCGGGAGCTGGTGGTGCCCTGGTCGAGAGCCAGAACGTAACGCATGGCTGCCCCTTCCGCTGTCCGCGATCGCGAGATTGTAGAGTGAGGACGCGTCGAGGTCAACGAGTCACGCGTGGTGCCGATCCCGCCTGCCGCTCAGGCCCGCGGCGATGCCCACCGCCAGGGCTCCCTTGGCCAGGTCGGCGACCAGGAAGGGCAGCACCCCGGCGCGAACTGCCTGCACCGCGTCCACGCCCAGCCACAGGGCCAGCCAGGTGGTGCCGCAGAGGTAGAGGGCTGCCAGCCCGCCCAGGCAGGCGACTGCCAGTCCCGGCCAGGTGCGGCCCAGAGTACGGAGCAGAAGGCCGGCTGCAGCCGCAGAAGCGACGAAGCCGAAGAGGTAGCCGGCGGTGGGCCCGATGAAGGCGGCAGGGCCGGCCATGCGCGCGTCCAGCGGCAGCCCGGAGGCGATTCCGGCCAGGAACAGGAGCTGGGACAGAGCGCCACCGCGGGCTCCCAGGAGCAGGCCGGACAGGAGTACGGCCGCCACCTGCAGGGTGAGTGGCACCGGAGTGCCGGGCAGCTCGATGGCGACGCGGGAGCCGAGGGCGGTGAGCCCGGCCAGCCCGACGACGGATGCCGAGCGCCGGACGGCCATTGCGGCCGCGGCCGCGGCCGGTCGGGATGCCAGCATGGTCAACGCCTCCAGACGGTTGCTGAGAGGCTGAAACACCGCCTGGGCGCCGCGGGTGCGGGGAATGGGACCCAGATGACGCTGATACGACACAGATCTACGCTGATCAGAAAGAAGTAATATATGAAGATCAGCGGAAATCAGCGTCTCATCAGCAAGATCCGCGTCCTATTCGCCCTCAGACATGGGTGGGCGGAGGGCCAGATGGAGCTCCCTAAGCTGCTCCTCGCTGATGGGGCCAGGCGCGCCCATCATCAGGTCGGTGGCGCTTTGGGTCTTGGGGAAGGCGATCACCTGGCGTATGTTCGACTCGCCTGCCAGGAGCATGACTAGCCGGTCAATGCCGGGGGCGATGCCGCCGTGAGGTGGGGCGCCGTACTCGAAGGCCTGCAGCAGGTGGCCGAAGCGGGCCTCGGTCTCCTCCGGGCCGTAGCGGAGCAGGCGGAAGACCTTCTCCTGCACGTCGCGTCGGTGGCAGCGGATGGAGCCGCTGGAGAGCTCGTAGCCGTTGCATACGATGTCGTAGCATCGGGCGCGGACTTTGCCCGGGTCGGTGTCGAGCAGGTGCAGGTCCTCTTCCCTGGGCATGGTGAAGGGGTGGTGGGTGGGGTCCCAGCGCTGCTCTCCCTCGTCCCACTCCACCAGGGGGAAGTCGGTGACCCAGGCGAAGGCGAGCAGGTCCCTGGGCGCCAGGTCCAGCCGCGCTCCCATGACCCGGCGCAGCTCACCCAGCACGGAGCTGGCCGTCGAGAGCGGAGCTGCCACCACCAGGATCAAGTCGCCCTCCTCGGCCCCTGTGCGCTCCAGGATGGCGGTGCTCTCGTCCTTGCTGAGGAACTTGGCGATGGGGGAGCGCATTTCGGAGTGGGCGACGGCGAGAGTCACCAGGCCCTGGGCGCCGGCCCGGCGGGCGATATCGGTGAGCTCATCTATCTGGCGCCGGCTGTAGTCGGCCACGCCGGGGGCAACGATGCCGCGCACCACGCCTCCGGCCGCGATTGTCTCCCGGAACACGCGGAAGCCCGAATTGTAGACGATATCGCTCAACTCATGAATGCGCATGTCGAACCGGAGGTCGGGCTTGTCCGACCCGTAGAGCTCGATCGCCTGTTGGTAGGTTAGGCGCGGGAAAGGGGAGAGGATGCGCCACTGCGGGGTGATGGTGCGCACCATCTCGGTGAAGAGCTCCTCCGTGAGGGAGAGGATGTCCTCCTCGTCGGCAAAGGCCATCTCCAGGTCCAACTGGGTGAACTCGGGCTGACGGTCGGCGCGCAGGTCCTCGTCGCGGAAACAGCGAGCAATCTGGAAGTATCGGTCGAAGCCGGCGACCATGAGCAGTTGCTTCAGTTGCTGGGGGGACTGAGGCAAGGCATAAAAATGCCCCGGATGGACGCGGCTAGGGACGACGTAGTCGCGAGCGCCTTCAGGAGTGCTCTTGATGAGCATGGGCGTCTCTATCTCAAGGAAGCCGCGGGCATCGAGGAAGTCGCGGATGAACTTGACCACCCGATGGCGGAGTATGACGTTGTGCTGCATGGACTGGCGCCGAAGGTCCAGGTAGCGGTAACGGAGGCGTAGGCTCTCATCCGCAGCCTGATCGTCGGCGATCTCGAACGGGAGGACGCGGGAGGGATTGAGGACGGAGGCTTCCTGGGCGCGCACCTCGATCTCGCCCGTCTCCAGGTCGGGGTTGGCCATACCCTCTGGGCGGAGGCGAACCTCGCCTTTCACCCGCAGGACGTACTCGGCCTTCACTGTCTCAGCGATGGCGTGGGCCTTGGCCGAGTCCGAGGGATCGAACACAATCTGGGTTAGCCCGTAGCGGTCACGCAAGTCAACGAACACCAGCCCACCGTGATCACGGCGCCGGTGGACCCAGCCAGCCAGGGAAACGTGCTGGCCCGCGTGCGAGGAGCGCAGCTCGCCGCAGGTATGAGATCTGAGCATAAACCGTCCTCCCCCGAATCAGCCGCCCAAAACGTGAGACCGATTATAGGCGTGCCCTGAGGTGTGAACAACAGCCTGAGAGGCGCACAAGGCTCCGGGCGATGGTGGTTTGCTGCCGGTAAAGTCCGGCTCCTATAATGGACGTCGCGGTGCGCCAGAAGGGCAGGCGTCACCCAGCAGCGAGGCTCCAACTCACGGAGGTTAGGTGCGAGCTGGCACTTGGCGGCTTCTGGCTGCCATCGCGATCGTATTCGCAGTCGCGGCCTGGATCGTCTGGCCGGGCAATCCTGGGCTGAACGTGGATCTGGGGCCCCTGAGCATTCATCGCCCCATTGAGCTGCGGCAGGGGCTAGACCTTCAGGGTGGCCTCAGAGTGCTATTGGGTGCGGACGTACCCGAGGGCGAGGCCCTCTCGCGAGACTCCATGGCGGCTGCCCGGGTGATCGTGGAGAACCGGGTGAACGCTCTTGGGGTGGTGGAGCCGGTGGTCCAACTGCAGGGGGACCGATACCTTGTGGTGGAGCTGCCCGGGATCCGGGACCCGGACCGCGCTGTAGAGGCGCTGAAGGGCACCGGGCTGCTGGAGTTTGTGGAGACGGGCTCGACCATACTGCCGCAAGGGGCGCTGGTGCGCACTAGCTACCGCGAGGAGCTGGGGCGGGACGAGCTCGATGAGGGCCAGGATTACTACATGCCCGATACCGTCTTCCCCACCGTGTTCACCGGCAAGGACATCTCCTCGGCGGGAGTGGACACCAACCAGGTAGGCGGCTTCGAGGTGACCCTGACCATGACCTCGGAGGCCACGTCCCGGTTTGCCGACTACACCCGCCAGAACGTGGGCCGAGTATTGGCCATCGTGCTGGACGGGCGGGTGCTGAGCTCGCCCCGCATCGAGAGTGCCATCCCCGATGGGCAGGCGCGCATCAGTGGCGACTTCACCTTGGAGGAGGCGCGCAGTCTTGCCATCCAGCTTCGGTATGGCGCCCTGCCCGTGCCGCTGCGGGTCGAGGAGACGCGTGCCGTCGGTCCTAGCCTCGGCCAGGACTCGGTGCAGAAGAGCATTCGGGCTGGGATCGTAGGCCTGTCGGTAGTGCTGTTGTTCATGATCGTCTACTACCGGGTGCCCGGCGTGTTGGCCAGCCTGGCCCTGATTACCTACGCCATGATCAACTTGGCCCTGTACAAGACCATACCGGTCACCATCACCCTTCCCGGTGTCACCGGCTTCCTGCTATCTACCGGCATGGCGGTGGACGCCAACATCCTCATATTCGAGAGAATGAAGGAGGAAGTGCGGTGGGGCCGGCCGCTGGGCAGCGCGGTAGAGGCCGGTTTCAGCCGGGCCTGGACCAGCATCCGAGACTCTAACCTCTCCGCCCTCATCACGTGTGTGGTGCTTTTCTGGTTTGGCTCCAACTTCGGCGCTACTCAGGTCAAGGGATTCGCTATCACCCTGTTCCTTGGGGTGCTGATCAGCATGTTCACCGCCATCACCGTCACCCACACCCTGGTGCGGGTGGCCTTCCACCTGGGCGGCGATTGGCTCCGCGAGCGCCACTGGGCGCTCGGTGCTTAGCCTGGCCTGGTATCGGGGGACTTCGTGATTGACTTCGTCGGAAAGCGACGCTGGTACTTTGCCATCTCGTTGCTGGTGATCATCCCTGGGCTGGTGGCCATGATCTACTCCACCCTCACCTTCGGGACGCCTCTGAGGCTGAGCATAGATTTCACCAGCGGCTCTCTACTGGAGCTTCGCTTCCAGGAGGCCGTGCCCCCTGCACAGGTGCGGGACGTATACGTGGATCGAGGCTATCTGGACACCTCGGTGCAGTCCGCCGACGACGGCCGCACCGTGTTCATCCGCTCCAAGCAGCTGGACCAGGAGACCAAGCAGGCGCTGGTGGCCGAGCTGGAGGAAAGGTTCGGGCCGGCGGATGAGTTGCGCTACGAGTCGGTAGGTCCCACGGTGGGGAGGGAGGTCACTCGGGCGGCCAGCATCGCGGTGGTGGTGGGCGCCATCGCCATCCTGGCTTTCATAGTGATCGCCTTCCGGGGGGTGCCGAATGCGTTTCGCTACGGAGTCTGCGCCATCGCGGCCATGGTGCACGATGTCCTGGTAACGACGGGCCTCTTCTCCATCATGGGGCTGGTCGCGGGCTGGGAGGTGGATGCTCTCTTCCTGACTGCACTACTGACAGTGATTGGCTTCTCCGTCCAGGACACCATCGTGGTGTTCGACCGCATCCGTGAGAACATCCCCAAGCGTCGGGGCGAGCCTTACGAACTGGTAGTGAACCGAAGCGTGTTGGAGACGTTACACCGCTCGCTGGCGACGCAACTCAACGCCATGTTCGTTTTGGTGGCTATTCTCTTCTTCGGCGGCGCCACCATGAGGCAGTTCGTGGCCACTCTGCTGGTAGGTATGGTGAGCGGCACTTACTCCTCCATCTTCAACGCCGTGCCCTTGCTGGTGGTGTGGCAGACAGGAGAGGCGGGGCATCTGCTTCGACGCGTATTCCGTCGCTCAGTGCCCGTCACCAGTTGATGCCGGACGAAGAGACACTAATCGTCGCGCGCTACGGCGAGATCGCTCTCAAAGGCCGTAACCGACCCCGCTTTGTGCGCCAAGTTCGGCGCAACATGTCGGCGGCGTTGGCTGCCGAGGGGGTCCCAGGTGAGGTTCGGCTTGAGGGAAGGCGCATCTACGCCCTCACCCCCCATCCTGAGGCGGCTCTTGGGGCTTTGGCTCGGGTGTTTGGCGTCACTTCCCTCAGTCCGGCCGTTCGGGTGCCGGCGGACCTGGAGGCCATCAAGCGCACGGCGCTGGAGCAGCTGATTCTCTCGGGCGTCTCGCCCGATCGGACTCTGCGCGTGGCGGCCCGGCGCTCGTACAAGGGCTTCCCCCTGACCTCGCCTCAGATCAACCGTGAGGTTGGCGAGTTCCTGGTGCAGCAGACCGGCGCCGGGGTGGATCTGTCCGACGAGGCCGATCTCACGGTAGGGGTAGAGGTGCACCAGGACCACGCTCTGGTGTACGCTCGAGTAGTGCCCGGAGCCGGTGGCTTGCCCATACCTCTGAGCGGGCGGGTGGTGGCGCTGATGTCAGCGGGGCTCGACTCGCCGGTGGCGGCCTGGATGATGATGAAGCGAGGGTGTGCCGTCATTCCGCTGCACTTTGCCGGAGTGGCGGAGACGATGGAAGAGCGCTTCCGCCGCCTGTGCGGCCAGTTGCAGAAGTGGTCGCAGAGCTGGCGCCTGCAGCCGGTGATACGGTCGCACGCGGAGGCTCTGAAAGGGGCAGCAGAGAGGCTGCGCGTCTGCCGGGAAGAGCGGTGGACGTGCTTGTTCTGCAAGCGAGCCATGGTGGCGGAGGCAGAGAAAGTGGCCCGAGAGCACGGCGCCCAGGGGATCGTGCTGGGGGATTCGCTGGGGCAAGTGGCTAGCCAGACGCTGGAGAACATGCGGGTGATCTCAGCGGGGGCCTCACTGCCCATCTTCCGCCCGCTGATCGGCCTCGATAAGGTGGAGATCATGGCGCTGGCGCGCCGGATCGGCACCTACGACCTCAGCGCCCAGGCGGCCCCCGTCTGCCCGTACCTACCCGATCGGCCCCTCACCCAGGCTTCCTACGACAAGTTCCTGGCGCTTCGGCCTCAGATCGAGGTAGACCGCTGATGACGCCGATGCGGGGCTGATCTCCGCTGATCGTTCTTCAGGTCTTCCTCTCCTGATCAGCGGGAGTTCGTGGTATGCCGGCGGCGATCAGGGCTCCGTCCCCCTAGGGCGCGACCTCGACGCGGCCAGCTTCGGAGGTTACCTCGCCTACCTCCCAGGCCTCCACGCCCTGCGACCTTGCTTGCGCCAGTAGCGAACGGGCCGAATCGGGTGGCAGGGAAAGTAGCAGTCCGCCTGAGGTTTCCGGGGTGAACAGGAGCAAGCGAAGCTCGTCCTCCAGAGAGGCAGAGAAGGTCACGAGGTCGGCGAAAGCTGCCTCATTGCTGTTGGCGCCGGCAGGGAACAACCAGTCCCGAGCATAGCCCAGGGCTCCGGGCACGAAGGGCAGAGCGCTGAAGCGAAAACGAAGGCCGGCCCGGCTGCGCTGGGCCATCTCGGACGCGTGGCCCAGCAGGGCGAACCCGGTGACGTCAGTGGCCCCGTGGATCGGGAAGCGGCGAGCAAGGGCGGCGGCCTGCCGATTGAGCGTGGCCATCCATCGTTCGGCTTCCTCCACGTCCTCCGAAGTGGCCAGGTCGGCCTTGAGGGCGGTGGCGACCAGGCCCAGGCCCAAGGGCTTGGTGAGGATCAGCCGGTCTCCAGGGCGAGCGCCCGCCTTGGTCCACAGGCCGTCTCGGGGGGCGAAGCCGGCCACAGCCAGGCCGAAGACGGGCTCCGGGCCCTCTATGGTGTGTCCGCCGGCCAGGACGCCCCCGGCTTCCTTCACCTTCTCCGCTCCACCTCTCAGGATCTGCGATACGATGTCCGCGGGCAGGCATTCGGGCATGATAGCCAGGTTCAGCGCCAGGGCGACCTCGCCTCCCATGGCGTAGACGTCGCTCATGGCGTTGGCCGCGGCAATAGAGCCGAAGCGGTAGGGATCGTCCACGATAGGAGTGAAGAAGTCCGTGGTCAGGATCAGGGCCCGTCCGTCGGCCAGGTCGTAGGCGGCGGCGTCGTCCGGCTGGGCCAGACCCACCAGCACGCCAGGATATTCAGTTGGCGGGAACATCCCAGCCAGGGGGCGCAGAACCTGCGCCAGAGCAGCCGCCGGCCGCTTGGCCGCTCAGCCGGCTGCCCTTGTCATGGCTGTCAGCCGGATGCCCCCGACCGCGCCTCCGGGCAACTCACAGGATTGAGCCATAGTGCCCCGAATGTACCGCATGGTGCGGACACTGGGCCAATCAGGTCTGCTCCCGGAGAGGGAGGTCAGGGCAGGCGCCCCGTGCCTAACCATCTCCCAAAAGGCGCCGGTAGGGCTTTCTCAAAGTCCTGGGGCAGGCCACCAGAGATGCCTACCGGAGCGGGCGAACACAAGGTTCGCTTCTACGGCTAGGGAGTTGCCAGAGCCACTAGAGATGACTACCGGAGGACACTGCGGGCGAACACAAGGTTCGCCCCAACGGCTTAGGCGTCGTCGAAGTGCTGGGGCAGGCCAGCAGAGATGCCTATCGGAGCCAGGCTGGGCGCTATCGGACGCTGCATCGTCTGTGTTCCATGCCTGCTGACTGGCGGGTCGTGGTTGCTGGCTCGCTCCAGGTGGCAGATCGCCCAACGCTGGCTCGACTTTGAGAAAGCCCCAAAGAGGCCGGCCAGGGCCGTTGACAGCCGGCAAGGCCACTCCTAGAATGCCGACAGATCTCGCACGTCGAGGGGGACTTGCCAGCACAGCGAGAGCAGTTGGTTCTTGCCAGCACTTCTCCCAGGCGGCGGGAGTTGCTCGCTCTATTGGGTATCCCCTTCGTGGTCTGCCCTGCGGCAGTGCCGGAGGACCCGCTACCTGGCGAGCCTCCGGGCGACATGGTGGTCAGGCTCAGCGCCAGTAAGGCCAGGTACGTTGCCAGGGAGAGACCCGAGCGCTTCGTCGTTGGTAGCGACACATCGGTGAGCCTCTTCGATGCCGGGGGATGGCGCATCTTCGGCAAGCCGACCAGCCGTGGAGACGCGCGCCGGATGCTGTCTGAGCTCGAGGGTCGAGAGCACGCGGTGCACACCGGCTACGCCGTTCTGGATCGGAATCGGGGCCTAATGTGGCGTGGTTACCAAGAGGCAAGGGTGCGACTGAGACACCTGGAACCCGCCCAGATGGACGCCTACGTAGCCAGCGGCGTGGCTGACGACAAAGCGGGTGCGTACGCGGTGCAGGACAAAGAGCAGCGGCTGGTGGACCGCCTGGACGGATGTGCCGCTGCCGTCATGGGGCTCCCTCTATGCGCGCTCCGCAACGTGCTTCTCAAGCTGGGACTCCCTGTTGCCGATATAAGCCGTGTGTCAGAAGGGTGCAGCAGGCTGACGGGACAGGAGTGCTGTCTGAGCTCGTCCGCTGGCTGCCCTGCGTGGGTGGAGTATGCCGAAGAGACCGGTTGATCTGGAGATAGCCCACCGGCTCATTGCGGGGGGGCCAGTTGCCTTTCTGGCCACCAGGTATCGCGAACGGACCAACGTAATGGCCCTTAGCTGGATGACCCCGATCAGCATGAACCCACCGATGGTGGCTGTGGCAGTACATCGTGCCTGCCTGTCCCATGACTTCATCGAGCGCACAGGGGAGTTCTCGCTGAGCATTCCCGGACGAGCGCTGATGGAACAGGTGCGGGATGCGGGGCTGATCAGCGGGCACGACGTGGACGACAAGTTCGAGGAAGTGGGCCTAGAGGCCACTTCCGGCGAGGCCTTGAGCCCTCCGCTGGTTGAGGGCTGTCTGGGGTACCTGGAGTGTAGCGTGGTGGAGGCCTACGAGGCCGGCGAGGAGCACACTCTCTTCTTGGCCGAGGTGGTCGCGGCTCAGGTGGAGGAAGAGGCCTTCGATGAGCTCTGGCTTCTGGGAGACGAGGAGGTGAAGCCTCTGCACCATCTGGGGGGACACACCTACTCCCAGCTCTCCGAGGCCATCTCGGCCGAGCCTCGCCCGAAGGAGTGAACGTGACCGCCGAGCGCGATCGACCGATCAGGGTGCTGTGTATCGAAGACGATGCCGAGATGATCGAGCTCGTCCGGCTCATCCTCCAGCAGCAGGGCTACCGGGTGCAAGGGTGCACCGATGGTGCCAGTGGGCTGGTGGCGGCGCGGGAGTCGCGCCCGGACTTGATACTCCTGGACTTGATGATGCCCGGCATGGACGGGTGGGAAGTGTTCCGGCGACTGAAGCAGGACGCTGACCTGGCCGACACGCCTGTGATTGTCGTGACTGCCAAGGCGCAGAGCATAGACAAGATGCTGGGCTTGCACATAGCGAAGGTGGACGACTACATCACCAAGCCCTTCGGGCCCCAGGAGCTGCTCGGCCGGGTGAGCGGGGTGTTGGAGAAGAGCGGGAGCAGGCGAGTGGGAGGGGTCCCTCGAGCGAGCCTGAAGTGAGCGCTCAGCCTGGGCCCCGAGCGAGGGAGGGCGTTCCCACTTGACCTGGTTCCCAGCCAGACGGTACACTGTCCGGGCTGCTCCGGCCAAGGTACTGCCTGCAGAAGACAGCCATCGGCAGCGGGCTTCGGGGTGCAGCCGGGCATGCGCTGGCCTGGCCGAGCGGTATCCCTTTCTGGAGACCAGAGACCTTGCTCGTAATACCATCTGAGCAGTTGCAGCCGTTCGTCTGCGACATCTTCGTGGCTGCCGACACCCCCAGGGCCAACGCCGAGAGAGTGGCAGCGGCCCTGGTTGGCTCCAACCTGGTAGGTCACGACTCGCACGGCGTGATCCGCGTGCCTCAGTACATCTCGGCCATACGCCAAGGGCGCATTGACCCCGCTGCGCGACCCGAGGTAGAGAGCGAGACTGCCTGCACCGCCCGCATCACCGGGCACTGGGGGTGGGGGCAGGTGGCTGCCTGGGAGGCTACTGCGGTAGCGATCGCCAAGGCCCGCCAGAGCGGTCTGGCGGCAGTGGTGTTGCATTCCAGCAACCACGTGGGCCGTGTGGGCGAGTACGTAGAGGAAATCGCCCGCCACGACATGGTCGGCCTCGCGACTCTGAACAACCACGGTGCTGCCATGCAGGTGGCCCCTTTCGGTGGGCGGGAGCGGAGGCTGTCCTCCAACCCGATAGCGTTCGCCGCCCCGACAAGCGGCGACCCGATCCTGGTGGACATGACGTCGTCCGTCGTGGCGGAAGGAAAGGTGCGGGTGCTGCGTAACCAGGGCAAGCTGGCCCCGGATGGGTGGCTGATTGATGCCGAGGGGAGGCCGACCAACGACCCCCGCGTCCTGTACGCCGACCCACCGGGTGCGCTGCTGCCCCTGGGCGGTCCCCTTGGGCACAAGGGATACGGACTGAGTGTGATGATTGAGGTGTTGAGCGGTGCCCTCAGCGGAGCTGGGTGCAGCAGCCCGCGGCACGAGAGGATCGGCAACGCCATGTTCATCGAGGCCGTGCGAGTGGACGCTTACGTTCCCCGCGAGGAGTACCTGGGTGAGGTCGACGAGTTGGTAGCCAGCCTCAGGTCGTGTGCCCCTGCGGCTGGCTTCAGCGAAGTGCTGATTCCAGGTGAGCCTGAGCGGAGGACCGAGGTCCTACGGCGGAAGCAGGGCATTCCCATTGACGAGGAGACCTGGCACCAGTTGACAGAGGTAGCAGGCGAGCTTCACGTGCCCGTCCCGCCCGTACGGCAGAGCTAGCCGGAATCTGCCGGGCATCGGGCCCGGTGGGCAGGAGATTCGCACCCGAGGAGGCAACGCGATGGTGGATCAGGGAATACCAGAGCCGATGGCGGCGATGCCGGGAGGACCGGAGGTGACATCGAACGACAAGACAATGGCTGCGCTGACCTACATCCTACCGTTCATAGGCTCGGCCATCGTGTTGCTGAGCGAGACCAACAAGGCTCGGCCTTTCCAGCGCTTTCATGCCATGCAGGGGCTAGGGCTGGCCGTCGTATATGTCATTTGGCAGATCGTGGCCTTCATAATCGGAGCCATTCTGGGAGCCATCACGGCCGCGTTGGCGTGCTGCGTGTCCTGGGTTCTGCCCCTGCTGCCTCTTGTGCCGATGGTCTACTTCGCGTATCAGTCCTACCAGGGCAAGGTATTTGATGTACCCGTCCTGACTGATTTCATGGTCCAGCAGGGCTGGATGGAACGTATCTAGTTACACGTGACCCGTGACAAAGGAGTGAGCACCGAGCCAGGCAACGGTCTGCCTGGCATCGCCGGCGATGCTTCACGCGTCACAGGTCATCGGTCCCGGCTGTTCAGCTTCTTGAGGTTCTGCTCAGTCATTCTAGTACCGTAGAGGTCGCCAAGTTCCTCCTTGAGCGCCAGCGAGCGCTCATAGAACCTGGCGGCCTCTCGCTCCCTTCTCTGAGCGGCCAGAATCAGCCCCATGTTGTTGTAGACGCTGGCCAGGGCGTTCTTCTCCCCTCTCTTCTCGAGCAACTGCGCCGCCCGGGTCAGATGTGCCCGGGCCTCCTCCCACTTGCCGCTGCGCCGATCGGCCACCCCCAGGTTGTTGTAGGCCCACGCCAGGCCCACGTCGTCGCCAAGTTCTTCCCAGAGGCGGGCCGCCTCCAGGAAGTGCTCGGACGCTAGCTTTCGGTTGCCCAGTTCCAGCAGCACGCTGCCCATGCCGTTGTGCGCCAGGGCCAGGCCGCGCCCGTCGCCCGCCGCCCGGGCCCGCGCCAGAGCGCGCTGCTGGTGCTCCAAAGCCTCTTGCCAGCGTCGCTCCCGCATGTAGATCCGCAGGAGGTCCATGCTAGCGTCGAGGCCGAAGGGAGCACGTTCCTCCAGCTGTGCGGCGCGCTCCAGAGCCTGCACAGCCCGCTCGCGGTCGGCCAGCTTCAGGTAGACCTTACCCAGCGAGCGGCAGGCCTGGATGCGGCCGTCGAGATCGCCGGCAGCAGTGAATGCCTCAAGCGCGAGGGCGTAAGCCTGGGCCGCCTCCCGGAAATCCGCCAAGTCCGAATGGCAGCGGCCCAGGGCGTAGTGCACCTGGGCCCGGAGGAGGAGGTGGCCCTCTTCCTTCTCCAGCGCCCTAGCAGCTTGCTGGTAGTACTCCTTGGCACGTTGGCAGGACTCTTCCTGCCCGGCAATGTGGCCGAGGACCATGAGTGCGTTCACCTGAGCCTCGACCTCGCCGATGCGCTGCAGGCAGGTGAGGGCTCGCTCAAATGGCCCTCGCGCGTCCGCCAGTCGGCGGCCCTCCCAGTGCATGGTGCCCAGCCGCACCAGGGCGTGGGCGGCTCTGCGGTAGTCGTGGGCTCGCTCGAAGGCGTCCGCAGCCGCCGCGAGCCGCGAGGAGGCTTCCTCGGTGTGTCCGGCGTCGCGCTCCGCCTCGGCCGCCTCGAGAAGGAAGCGACCGCGTGCCACATGGTCGCTGACGAGGGCAGCTGCCTCCTCGCCCCTGCGGGCCATCTGCAGAGCATAGCAGAGGAGCCGCCGCTCTCGCAGGATGGGCGCCAGCGCCTGGCATATGTCCCTGACTAGATCTAGTCGGCCGGCAAGGGGACCGGTGGCAGCCGACGCCCAGCCCAGGGCCGTCAGCAGGCTGGGCCAGAGGGCCAGGATCTCCGAGATCGCCTCTTGCCGGGCGGTATCACCATCCTCCTCGATCCGAGCGTACAGGGATCGAGCTCGGGCAGCGAGGGCCTCGGCCAGCCTGATGCAGGCGCGGCTGTCGGGACGGTGCTGGGCCATGTCCGCCCGCACCAGAGGGTGAAGGCGGTACTCCCCCTCGTACAGCGAGTCGGCCAGAAGCCCCAGGCGCTGCATCTCCTCCAAGGCCGGCCGGGCGTCCCGGCCCAAGGCAGCGCTCACGACGTCTTCCTGGACCGGGCCTGGGATGAGGGCGAGGACCGAGGCGGCATCGCGCTGGCGCGGGGTCAGTCGCGCCAGGACGAGACGCAGCACGCCATCGAGCGAGCCGACGGCGCGCGCTGACCGGACGCTCTGAAGGAGCCCGAGGGGACCGGCCTGGCCCAGGGCCAGGCGCATGGCCAGGGGGTTGCCCGCGAGGCCCTCCACCAGAGCCTGTACGCTGCGATCGCTCACAGACGAGAGGAAGCCCATGCCCTCCTGTTGACCAAGCCAGCGCACCCAGGCGACTGCCCCTTCGGCATCCAGGCCGTCGGAGGTGAAGGCTGTCTCCCCGTCGTCTGTGGCGCAGAGGAGCAGTACCGAGGAGGGACCCAGGTGCCCATCCAGCGAGAGCAGTCGCTCGCGGTCAGCCTGGGCCAGCAGTTCGGCCTCGTCCACCAACACCAGAGCTGGGCGGCGGCGCAGCTCACCGACCACCGACTCCAGCAGCGCCTGCTGGTTCAGGACCAGGCACCCCAGAGACAGAGCCAGGCTCTCGAGCACGGACGCCAGATCGGCCTGGACCAGGGCGCTACACTCCACATGGATGACTCGCTCGTACCGGGAGGAGAGACGGTGGGCTACCTCGATGGCCAGGGACGTGACTCCTGAGCCCGGGGGGCCCACCGGCAGCAGCCCAGCCCAACCAGGGCGCACCAGTCCGAGCAGGTGCCTTAGGGCCGGGCCACGGTCGCGAAACCAGTTCTGCCGGCGCAGCTCGGGATACAGAGGCTGGTTGACCAGCCGCAGTCCGAGGCCATCTCCGCCCCTGTCCACTAGCGAGTACCAGTTGCTGCCTGCCAGGACCGGGCGCAGGCGCGAAGCGACGTCGGCGGTGTCCAGCCCGGCCGCCACGTCGCCCACTACTCGGCCAAGGGTTTCCCCTCGGGAGAGGCCGGAAACGATCTGGGCCAAGGCGCCCGTCCAGTCCGAGTCGCTGAGGGCGCTAGGCACGGAGACCACGGTCTCGATCCCGGCGTCGATCAGGGCTTGAGTGTCGGCAGCTGCCGGGCTTAGGCTGCGAATCACTACGGCGCGCACTCGGCCTATCGCCAGGCAGTCGGCCAGCCGGCCGGCGTTGAGCCGCCGAGCCTCGCCGGTCTCGCCCTCGAAGAGCGGAAGGCCATCGGACAGAGGGGCCTCGATGACCAGTAGGTGGTACCTAGGCGAGGCTCGCATGGCCGTCTCCAGGCTGGCCTCTGTAGGAGGCCAGACGGTCGCCAGTTCGACATCGGACTGCCGGTCCGCCAAGGCCTGCACAATGGCCTGCCAGGCCACCCTAGCGGGAGCCTGAGCCGAGTGGGTCTGGTCCGAGGATCCAGTAGGAGATCGCTGGGGGCGGGCGAAGGAGACATTGAGAGGGCGGGAAAGGAGGAGCAGGACGCGGAGCCGATCGCGCACCGAGAGATGGTCGGGCTCAGGCGGGGGGCTGGTGGGGGCGAGCTCACCGGCGAGTGATTGGTCGGGATGGGAGTCCGTCTCCTCGGTTGACCGGCCCGCTGCCTCGTCGGCGTCTGCGTCTCCTTGAGGCTTGAGTCTGGTGCCGAGCTGTAGCACCCCCGAAGCAAGGAGGTACGCCACGGCTCCGCCCACGAGCACGAGGGCCACAGCCACGGTAAGGTCGGTTGGCCTGACGAGAGCGAGGAGCAGGGCCGCCAGTGTGACCGCCAGTCCGGCGAAGACCGTGCGGTCGCTGAGCTTCAACGACCTGCCTCTGCCGCGATGACCGGAGCAGCTCTCTCCTGTACCTGGGCGAGCGCCTCAGCAACAGGCATCTCGCCGCTGAAGGCCCGCTGCAGAGCCTCGCCTAGCCAGACTCCCACCCTGTCTACCCAGGTTGTAGGGGGTATGGTGCGTCCGATCTCCAGAGCGCGAATGGCGACCTCGGCCACATCAGGCCGATGCCCGCTACGAAACTCGCCCGATTCCAGAGCCTGCTTGAGGGGAGGCACGGTCAAAGTGACCGGGGGATGGTTGGCGATGAAGACGAGCCACTGCCAGGCAGCGCGGATCTCGGAGCTCTGGGAGGACAACGCGTAGGCGCGCATCGACAGCAGAGTCATCTGCTGGACTCTGCCGGGAGGTACTGCCAGGCCCCACTGGAAGTTCCACCGGGCTCCAGACAGGTCTCCGCCACGCTCGGTCAGGGGGCCGTACCACATAGCGGCCCGCTGCGACACCACCATGCGCTCGAACCCGCCCAACTGGCTGAGCTCCCGAGGGGTTGGGGCCACCCCGTGTCGGAGGGCGAGATCAGCGTACCATTCGATCGCCTCTACTGCCCGCGGGTCGGTGAAGGTGGCCTCCCGGGGCGCCACTAGGCTGTCGACGAGGGTGCCGCCGTTCTGGTAGACCAGGGGCACAAAGTCGGCACGGGTCATGTCCAGCAGAAGCCCGTATACCGGTGGATTGGCTAGGGGATCGGAAAGCTGGAGGGCGGCCTCGAGCAGGTCGTCCCAAGTCCAGGAGTTGGTGGGATAGGGGACTCCAGCGGCGTCGAACAGGTCGCGGTTGTAGTAGAGCACCCATGGGTCCACGTCGGCGGGAAGGCCCCACAGCTGGCCCCTCCAAGTGAGGGCGTCCAGCGTGCCGGGGTAGAACGCATCAACGTCCAGCGTCAGGTCGTCCTGGACCAGGGGGTCTATGGCGCGAATCAGTCCCGACTGAGCCAAGGAGGCTACGGCAAGCTGGTCCACCATCACCACGTCGGCCCGGCCAGTACCGCTCAGGGCACTGTAGGGATTGCCCGAACGTAGGACGACCTCGACCCCGGGGTTGTCGGCCTCGAACTGGCTCTTGAGCGCCTCGAAGTGAGGGGTGAGCACGTTGGTGGGGTAGACGTAGGTGATGCGGGCTGGCTCGGGGGTGGCGGTGGGCGAGGCGAATAACCCACAGCCGGCGACGATCACCACCAGCAGGGCAAGGCATACGCCCATTCGCGGCCACATCGATCTCCTCCTGGAGGCTCTGCAGCCATTCTAGCACCAGGCCGGCGAGGGCATCAAGGGTAGGACCTCAGCTCCATGGGGGGACGGATCCTGAGACGAGCACCGCCCCTCCGGGCGAAAGCTGCGGAGCCATGGGTGAGCAAAGCCCGCCTCTGCGGGCTAAGCTGCTCGCTCCGCCTGCGACAACCGGCTTCGCTTTGTCGCCGCTCCGGGTTTCTCCTGGCCATGGCGAATGGCCTGAGAAGTGCCGCGCCTCAAGGCTCCTGGCCGCAATCGAGAGCTCTTGCCGTCAAGGCTCGGCTGGGACTGGGGGACGGCGCGTCCGCCCGTGGCTGGGCTCAAAGGGCGCGCCGACGGCGCAGGTGCCACCCGGCCAGGAGACCGAGGGGAATGGGAAGCCAGAACGAGAGAGCGCGGAAGAGGAGCACCGCCGAGAGCGACTGCTCCAGCGGCTGAGTCATGGCCACGTAAGCCGCCACCATGGTCCCTTCGGTGACCCCGACCCCGGCAGGCAGGCCCACCGCCGAGCCGGCCAGGCTGGCGGCCCCGTACGCCACCACCGTCTGGGAGAGAGAGACGGGCAGTCCGAGCGCCAGAACGGAAAAGTGAAGACTTAGGGTGTCCCCCAGGATGGTCCAAGAGGAATAGAAGGCGGCGACCCACAGACCGCACCTGATCTGGGCCCCGATGTTGAGGGCAGACAGAGCCTCCTCAAGCAGGAGAGGGAGCCTCGCCTGAAGTGGTGGGTTTGGGCGGCGCGACCCGAGGATGGCATCGGCGGCCCTTCCGGTGGCAGTGGCGATCCAGTGTGCCAGTTCAGGACGGCGGGCGAGGAGGGCGATGAGGGCGCCTGCGGCGAGCGCTGCCGCCGCTAAGGGCACGAACTCGGCCATCGTGGCGCCGCCGGGCGCAATGCCAGTGCCCACGATCCCGGCGGCTGGTAGCAGGATGACGATCAGCCAGGCGGTCCCCAGGAGGTTCTGGAGGACGAAGTAGCCAGCGATGGCGGCCTCGCCCACCCCCTGGCGCTTGAGGAAGGCGGCCCGGACCGCGATCCCTCCGGCACCTCCCAGGGGAAGGAGCCTGGCTGCCGCACCTGAGGCAAGCGATGCCTCCGAAGCCGCTCGGGCGGAGATGTGCCTGCCCGCGGCTCGGGCGGAGAGGGCCATGAGCAGTCCCGTACCCAGGTAGCGAGCCACCTGGGCCGCCAGAGAGGCGAGCAGCCAGGGCAGCGCCGCGGCCTGGATTTGCCCTAGCACTCGAGGGAGATCGAGCGCCTGTGGGGCGATGAGCCACAGAGCCAGGAGCAGAAGGGCTGCCAGAAGGCTGCTCCTGACCAGAGGTATGGATGCCAGCTTCCTCACCGATGCAGCGAGGTTAGTTGGTGTTCGTGAGCTCACCGAGTGGCTCCCCGCTCTGCGGCCATGGCACCGATTGTGGTGCGACAGTGGCATGGCCGCAAACGTGTGTGCTGGCGTGAGCGCCCGTCTAGGGTGGGCGGGGCGCTTGATGTTGAGGGTCGCTGCCGCTAGAATCGGCGTGGGCCGTCGGGGGAGAGCGGTACCCCTCGTGGTGGGTGTGAGTCAAGTCTCAGGCAAGCTGGGCGCAGGGGCACTGGTACTGCCTGCCTTGGCATGTTATACTGGCAACGTTGCTTACCCGTCATCGTTACGAGTGGCGCTACGAGAGGAGCTGCCGGCTCCCCATTACCAGGACGTGAATCGCCTACCAGGCGGAGGCTTATACCGGAATGGTTGCACACGAGGATCAGGAGCTCCTGGACGGCCCGGAACAGCGGGACTCGGACCAGGAATACAGCCTTGAAGAACTCCTCACCAAGGGGAGGAGCCAGGGCTTCGTGACTCAGGAAGACATCCTAGCCGTGATCCCCGATGCCGAGAACAACCTGGATGCTCTGGATGAAATCTACATAACGCTTCTCAATGAGAACATCGAGGTACACGAGGGCGACGAAGAGGAGGAGTCCGAAAACGAAGCCGAAGAAGAGCCGGAGGAAGAGGCAGTTGACCTGTCCCAGATAGGGGTGGACGATACGGTCAGCCTGTATCTCAAGGAGATCAGTCGGGTCCCACTGCTCACGGCGGAGCAAGAAGTGGAGCTGGCTCAGAAGATCGAAGCCGGCCTGGAGGCGCAGGACCGTCTGGAGCGGGGGGACTATGCTCCCGACGAGCGGCGGACGCTGGAGGCGGTGCTGCGCGAGGGAGAGAGGGCCAGAAGGCACCTTATCGAGGCCAACTTCAGGCTGGTAGTGAGCATCGCCAAGAAGTACGTGGGCCGGGGGGTGTCCTTCCTCGACCTCATTCAAGAGGGCAACATCGGCCTCATCCGGGCGGTGGAGAAGTTCGACTGGCGCCGGGGGTACAAGTTCAGCACCTACTCCACCTGGTGGATCCGCCAGGCCATCACCAGGGCCATCGCGGACCAGGGGCGCACCATTCGTGTGCCGGTGCACATGACCGAGCGCATCAACAAGGTCATGCGGGCTCAGCGCAAGCTGGTGCAGGAGCTAGGGCGCGAACCCACTCCGGAGGAAATCGCTGCCGACCTGGACACCACTCCGGAGCAGATCGAGCGGATCATGAAGATATCGGAGCGGCCCTTGTCGCTGGAAATGCCGGTGGGGGAGGAGCAGGACAGCGCCCTGGGCGACTTCATCGAGGACGAACTCAGCTTGATGCCAAACGAGGTGGCTTCCAACGAGCTACTGCGGCGCCAGGTAGAAGAGGTCTTGGCTACCCTGAGCGCCCGCGAGGCGAGGGTGCTGCAGATGCGCTTCGGCCTGAAGGATGGCCACACGCACACGTTGGAGGAGGTCGGCCGGCGGTTTGGGGTCACTCGGGAGCGGGTGCGGCAGATCGAGGCTAAGGCGCTCCGCAAACTTAGGCATCCCAGCCGCAGCCGACGTCTGAGAGACTACCTGCAGCCGGAGTAGCACAGCGAACCCGGCTCAGTTCGGCGCCGCGGCGCCGAACTGAGCCGGCAAAGAGGCGAGTAGCAGGCTCAGACTCGGGCGCCCCGAGTTCCAGGGTGCCCGAGTTCTATGGGGGGACATAGCCGGGGGGAGGACTGCTCATGACATCGGGTCTCATCGACACTCGCTTCATTGACGCGCTCGCCACTTCCGAGCCGACTCCCGGCGGCGGAAGCGCAGCGGCGATGGCCGGCGCCATAGGAGCCGGCCTGTTGAGCATGGTCTGCAACCTCACCGTGGGCCAAGAGCGGTTCGCTGCGGTGGAGGAGGAGATCAGGGCGGTGCTGGAGGAGAGTGAGAGCCTTCGGCTTCGCCTGGTGGACCTGGCTGAGCGGGACATGGCCGCCTACCGCTCCTTCGTCGAGGCTCAGAGGCTACCACGGAAGTCGCCGGAGGAGCGGCGGGAGCGCACCGGAAGGATGCAGGAAGCGCTGAAGGCCTGCACCCTTGTTCCCCTGGAGATAGCCGAGGCATGCCGCCGGCTGCTAGACCTATCGCCGGTGGTGGCGGAAAAGGGGAACCCCAGCGCCGTCACCGACGTGGGGGTAGGGGCTCTGCTGGCAGAGGCAGCCATGCGAGGGGCCGGGCTTCAGGTGATGGTGAACCTCGCCTGGCTGAAGGATGAGGCTTTCATTCAGGAACAACGTCGGCGCGTGCAGGAGGTGCAAGCGGGCAGCGCCGAACTGAAAGAACGGGTGGTAGCCATGGTAGAGGGGGCGCTGGAGGGTTAGCGCCCCCTATGCCCATCTCTTTCGGGCGCCGGACCAGTCTCAAGGAGGAACACGTGACCGCTAGGCTTCTGGACGGCAAGGAGACATCCGCCCGGCTGCGTGATGAGACGCGCGGCCAGGTCGAGGAGTTTACTCGGCGATTCGGCCGAGCACCTTCGCTGGCCGTAGTTCGGGTGGGGGAGGATGCCGCCTCGGTCAGCTATGCCCGGATGATAGAGCGCAGCTGTGGCCAGGTGGGGGTGTCGTTTGCGCTGCACAGGATGGCTTCGCCAGGAGAGGACGAGGTAGTGGAGTTGGTGCGGCGGCTCTCCGAAGCTGCCGACGTAGACGGGATCATGGTCCAGGAGCCTCTTCCCTCGGGCGTATCGCGCGAGCGTGTTATCTCCGCTCTGGCGCCTCACAAGGACGTAGACGGGGTACACCCGCTGAACGCCGGCCGCCTGATGCAGGATGCCGGCGATTACTTTGTTCCGGCTACGCCCGCTGGGGGAGTGGAACTGCTGGAGCGGTATGAGGTGCCCATCCGGGGGAAGAGGGCGGTTGTAGTGGGTCGGTCGAACGTGGTCGGGCGCCCGATGGCGCTCTTGTTGCTGCACCGGCACGCTACTGTCACCATCTGTCACTCCAGGACGGCCAACCTGGCGGAGGAATGCCGTCGGGCCGACATTCTGGTGGCTGCTACCGGTCGGGCCGGCCTCATCACCGGTGACATGGTGGGCGAAGGGGCGGTGGTGGTGGACTTCGGCGTCAACTTCGTGGACGGCAAGATGGTCGGCGATGTGGACTTCGAAGCGGCTTCTCAGAAAGCGTCGCTCATCACGCCGGTGCCCGGGGGGACGGGCCCCATGACCAACCAGATGTTGATGCGAAACGTGCTCAAGGCCGCTCAACTACAGCGCGGCTAGCCATACGGAGCAGTGCGAGCCGAATGAGGTGAGCAGCCAAGTCCTGTTGCAGGGAGGATAGCGATGGCAGTGAAGAAGGCAGTGCCCAGCGACCTCGAGATCGCCCAGGCGGCGACCTTGCGGCCGATCACGGAGATTGCCGCCGAGGTCGGCCTGACTGTCGACGACCTGGAGCTCTTTGGCCGGTACAAGGCCAAAGTGCACCTCGACGTCAAGGACAGGCTTCAGGGGCGCCCCAACGGTCGCTACGTTGACGTGACGGCGATCACGCCGACGCCGCTGGGAGAGGGGAAGACGACCACCACGGTCGGTCTCACCCAAGCTATGGGCCGCATCGGCAAGAAGGTCATGACCTGCATCCGGCAGCCGTCCATGGGGCCCACCTTCGGCATCAAGGGGGGAGCCGCTGGCGGGGGCTACTCCCAGATAGTGCCCATGGAGGACTTCAACCTACACCTCACGGGCGACATCCACGCGGTCAGTGCGGCCCACAACCTGCTGGGGGCGGCCATAGACGCCCGCATAATGCACGAGGACACCCTGAGCGATCGGCAGCTGGAGCGGATGGGCCTGCGCCGGCTGGATATAGACCCGTACTCCATCACCTGGAACCGGGTGGTGGACATGAATGATCGCGCCCTGCGGAAGATCATCTTGGGCCTGGGGGACAAGACCGATGGCCGGCCACGCCAGTCGGGCTTCGACATCTCCGTGGCCAGTGAGGTCATGGCTATCCTGGCGCTGGCTGACTCGCTCAAAGACCTCCGACAGCGGCTCGGGCGGATCGTGATTGGCACCAGCAAGTCTGGGGACCCGGTCACCGCCGAGGACTTGGGCGCGGCGGGGGCCATGACGGTCCTGATGAAAGACGCTCTGATGCCCAATCTGATGCAGACGCTGGAGGGGCAGCCGGCTTTCGTGCATGCCGGGCCCTTCGCCAACATCGCTCACGGCAACTCGTCTGTGGTGGCCGATCAGATTGCGGTGAAGCTAGCGGACTATGTGATCACCGAGTCGGGCTTCGGAGCCGACATAGGCATGGAGAAGTTCTTCGACATCAAGTGCCGCGTGTCAGGTCTCATCCCCAGCTGCGTGGTGCTGGTAGCCACGGTGAGGGCGCTGAAGATGCATGGTGGTGGCCCTCGGGTAGTGCCGGGGCGCCCACTGGACAAGGCCTATCGGGAGGAGAACTTAGAGCTGCTGCGCCAGGGCCTCCCCAACCTGGAGGCTAACATCCGCATCGCCAAGACTTTCGGCGTGCCGGTGGTGGTGGCGGTCAACTCGTTCGCCGACGACACCGACGCCGAACTGGACCTGGTTCGCGAGGCGGCGATACGGGCCGGCGCCGAGGACTCGGTGCGAAGCAGCCACTGGGCCGACGGCGGGGAAGGGGCAGAAGACCTGGCCCGAGCGGTAGTGGCGGCCTGCGAGAAGCCCAACCAGTTCGACTTCCTCTACCCGCTGGACATGTCCATCAAAGACAAGATCGAGACCATCGCTACCACCATCTACGGCGCCGCGAAGGTGGACTACAGCCCTGAGGCGGAAGCCCGCATCGCTCTGTTCACCCGACTGGGCTACGACAACCTGCCCATCTGCATGGCTAAGACCCACCTGTCGCTCACTCACGACCCCACCGTGAAAGGGGCGCCCAAGGGCTTCACCTTCCCCATCCGAGACATCCGTGCCTCGGTCGGGGCGGGTTTCCTCTATCCGCTCGCTGGCGAGATGAGGACGATGCCAGGGCTGCCCAGCAGGCCGGCGTTCATGGATGTGGACCTGGACGCCGAGGGCAGGGTAGTAGGGCTGTTCTAGGCGGGATTCGCAGACGGCGTCGGTCGCTGAGATCGGCGCCGTCCCACTTGATGCCATCGGGAGGAAGCCGTGGCTGAGAGACTGATGCTCTCCATTCCCAGGCTGTACGCGGACCATCACGTGCAGAGAGTGCGGGAGATCCTGCTGGGCCTGGAAGGGGTCGAAGACGTGTGGGCGAGTGCTATGGACTCGCAGGTCGTTGTACTCTATGGGCCTGATAGGATACAGGCGGAGGCCATACGCGAGGCCCTGGCTCAGGCCGGCTACGAAGAGGGAGCTGTGGCGTCTGGAGTCACCCCGGCTCAGGCGGAGCGCTCGGCGTGGTACCGCACCCCCATCCGGCCGGCCAACACGAACGCTATAGACAGAGGAATGGCGGGGGACTTCAGAAGGTACTAAAATGTAGTGTGTTGGTCGTATTTCAACACCTAGTACCCATGATCTGGAGAGTAGAATGGCAGAGATCGGAAGTAGGGATAAGGCAGCGACGCAAGCCATCGAGCTGGCTCAGGAACGGGGCATAGAGACAGTCTTCGCCAGAGCCGAGAGCACGCGCCCCTGTCCTATTGGTTCCGAGGGACTTTGCTGCCGCAACTGCGCCATGGGCCCTTGCAGGCTGACGGGACGGACGACCAAGGGGCTCTGTGGCGCCACGGTCGGCACTGTAGTGGCCCGCAACTTCGCTAGGGCTGTGGCAGCGGGTGCTGCGGCCCACTCCGACCATGGTCGTGACGTGGCCCTAACGCTGCTCGCAGTGAGCCGCGGCGGAGTGAGCGACTACCGGATCAAAGACGAGGCCAAGCTTCGCGCGGTGGCCGGCTA
>JABLXR010000049.1 GCA_013178015.1 Anaerolineae bacterium | reverse complement strand
CCAATGAGGTCCACGTTCACGCCCAGGCCGGGCTCGACCCACGGCTCCAACCGAGGCGGCGCGGCCGCAGCCGACGGTCCCTGACCCCTGAGACTGAGCCAGGCAGACCCTGCCAGCCCGAGAGCGCCCAGAAGCATCAGGGTAAGCCCCACCAGCGCCCGGGGGCTCCAGGCCGACTCCGGTCGGCTCACGGCGTGGGGCCGGCCCACCGCACCCTCGTCACGGCCAACCCCTCCAGCAGGGGGCGCACCTCGCCCGTCTCTGCGCCACACAGGTACAGACCGCTCTCAGCCCCCACCAGCAAGTAACCGTCCGACGACCAGGTGAACTCGTAGATCGTTGTGCCACCGGCCGTCAGCGGAAACAGTCTACGGGCCTCGCTCCCGTCGGCGTCGGCCACCCAGACCGAATACGGGCTCACAGCAGATGCGCTAGCATCGTCGGCGACTGCATACGCCACCCGAACCTGTCCCCTGCCGCCACTGGAGTATCGCGGCCGGGCCCACATTCCCACTCCCTCCAACAGAGGTACCACCGTGCCATCCCCGATGCTCACCACCGCCAGGTCGAAAGTGGTGCCCGCCTCGCTGGCCTCAGAGGCGGCAGCAGGCCAGGCCAGGGCCACATGCGTCCCCGCCGGGTGAGGACCGACCTCAGGTACCCAGACCCAGCCCGAGCCGGCAGGGGGAGGCGCGAACTCCACTACTCGGCGCTCAGCCCCGGATGAAAGCGTCACCTCTGTGACCCCGACCGGGCTGGCCACCAGCACCCGGTCGCTGATACCTGCAGAGCTGTCCAGGGCTGGCAGCCAGGCCAGTTCGGGGCCCCACCAGCAGTACGGCCCCGGACAGGAAGGCCCCCTGATCTCCGACCGAGCGCGGCCAGGGGTCCAGTGCAAGACCCAAAGGTCGTTGAGGGCTCGCCATCCCGGGCTCCCCTCGGTCCACTCGCCGCCAGTGTAGATAATCCGGTCGCCTTCTGGCGACCACAGGGCCCTGAGCACACCGGTGATCCCCAAGTTCTCCGGCTCAGCCCCGACGACGTCCGTTGCCACCGCCCAGAGTGAGTTGAGAGCCTGAGAATGGGCTCCCTCACGACGAGTGAACAGGAGCGTCCGGCCATCGGGCGACAGCTCGAACACCCTCCCGTCCAGATCCCCAGTCGTGGTGAGTGGACGCCGGGTCCGGGCCTCTCCCCGCAATAGCCAGGCATTTCCCTGAGCCAGGTACGCGACGGTGCCATCGAACTCCACGCCGCCGCCCGATGGGGGAAGGCCCACGGCCACCACTTCATCCTGAGGCGGGGTGACCAGGCGGGTGCGGACATGCTGCCGGCTCACTCTGGTGCCGTCCTCCAGCACAACCAGATAGACCAGCTCCTCGACTCCCTCCCGGCCGCTCTGCAACAGCCGGCGCTCGCCCGCCTCCAGCCCCAGGGACTTGATCGTGTGACGGTCGAAAGGAACGGCCCTGAGCTCGGTCTCCTCCACCTCCTGCACCCTGACCACTCGCAGGGTCATCCCCGAAGCAACCGGCGCCCAGTAGTCCGGCTCTACTCTGTCCTTGGGCCCCAGGTCGATCCCGGCCTCTCTCACCACCTCATAGGCCACCCGTGCCTGCGTGGTGACGCACAGGTTCCTACCGTCGGCCTGAACGCACACTTCGGCCCCGCTCGGGCGACAGGCGGCCAACGGAAGAAGCGTGAGACACAGCACTGCTACCCAGCGACTCACCGAACGGGACGTGGCTGGGAGCGGCCCTGACTGGTTGGCACGGGCAGGCATGCCGCCAATACTATCGCCGGCGCCGGTCTGGCGGCAACCGGTGCGACCTCATCGCCGTAGAACCTGCAGGCTGCCCGCGCCACAGCGGCTTCCTGACATCGGCGGCGCACGCCGCGTTGCGCCGATTCCGCACGCTGCCCCTGTGGCCCCGGTCTGGTATAATCGCCGCGGCTACCTAGGGAGAGCAGCGATGACACCCAACCAGAGCAAGCGCAAAGGCATGCAGCTGGCCCTCGACCTGGCCTGGGAGAGACTCGAAGGTGCGGATCCGGTCGCGTTGGCGGCTCGGTCCGGAGCCCGACCTCTCGAGGGGCACCAGGGGGTCCTGCTCCGCTATCTCGCCTGGGAGGTGGCTATCGACCTGGAAGAACACCGCGTCGTCAGCCAAGAGACCGATCTCACCCTCATGGAGAGGGTGCTCATCCTCCGGTACTTGGTGCTATGCGATCGCATCAGGCCGGTCCCTGACTGGATCTCCTTGCGGGAGCTGCCCGGCGGGCGCAACTACCTGGGGCCGTTTCGGGGACGGACGACTCATCCGCTGGAGGCTCGCTTCGGGCAGGACCGAGATGCCTTCGAGAGTGCCTCTCGCGCCCTCAGGGGAGAGCGGCTTTCTTTCGGCGATAGCGCCTTCCTCTTTCGCCTACTGCCGGCCTTCTGGATGGGCCTAGTGCTGAACATGGCCGATGACGAGTTCGAGGCCGAAGTCACCATCCTGTTCGATTCCGCCGTAGCTCGGTGCTTCACCACAGAGGACTGCGTTGCCGCCGGTCAGGTCCTGTCACGCCGTCTGTTACGCGAAGCTGGGTAGACGTCCTGGGGAGCAGCAGCGCCGCCTGCGCCACACCGTAGATAACTCGGAGGTTCCGTTCAAGTGACAACACGAGTGGATGCCCAGAAGTTGGAGCGGCTCGTCTCTGACTTGCTCGTCGCAGTTGATGTGCCGCGAGAGGATGCCGACATCGTCGCCTGGGTACTGGTGAAGACTGACCTGCGCGGCGTTGAGTCTCACGGGACGGCCCGCCTCAGCTACTACTACTTGGACAACACCCGGGTGGGCCTTATCAACCGGAGGCCCAAGGTGACTGTGGTAGCGGAGGGCCCCTCCACCCTGGTGATAGACGCCGACAACGGGCTAGGGCACCCGGTCGCCTACCGCACCATGGAGCGGTGCATTGACAAGGCCAGGGAGACGGGTCTCTGCTGCGCCACCGTACGCCACAGCAACCACTTCGGTGCCGCCGGCATCTACGCCATGATGGCCCTCGAGCACGATATGATCGGCCTGGCCCTCACGAACTCCCAGCCTCTGGCCATTCCCACCTACGGGCGAAAGAGGGTACTAGGCACCAACCCAATCTCCTTGGCCGCTCCCGCCGGCGAGGAGCTTGCTTTCGTCCTCGACATGGCCACCAGTGTCGTTCCCATCGGCAGGATCGAGGTCTTCCGTCGCGCCGGCGCTCAGGTGCCGCTCGGCTGGGGCGCTGACTCAGAGGGCCACGCCACCACCGACCCAGTCCGCATCATGGAAGGCGGTGGCCTCTTCCCTCTGGGCGGTACTGCCGAGACTGGGGGCTACAAGGGTTACGGGTTAGCGGCCATGGTGGACGTGCTCTGCGGCGTGCTGGCCGGCGCTGCCTTCCTCACTGGGGTACAACCGCCACTCCTCGATCGCCCTGGGCCTGCCAACGTCGGACACTTCTTCCTGGCTCTGAACGTGGCGGCGTTTCGCCCCATCGAGGAGTTCAAAGCCAGCATGGATGGTTTCATCCGGGAGCTCAAGCAGTCCCCCAAGGCGGCCGGCGAGGACAGGATCTACGTGGCCGGAGAGAAGGAGTTCCTCCAGGAAGAGGAACGCCGCCGCCTGGGCATCCCGCTGAACCCCAAGGTGGAAGAGGACTTCCGCCGCCTCTGCCGCGAACTGGACGTCCCCTGGCCCTTCTAGCGGGCCGCCTGCGGCGGGGCCCCGCCCTCTTCTCACCGAAGGGCCGCCCTACCGGTTCAGAGCCAGGGCGAACGCGTCGATCCGCCTCCATGGCTCCATCCCGGCAGGGGCGGGACATCATGCCTGCCCAGGGCGGACGTGATGCTTCGCTCGGCTTGACTGGCTAGGTCCGCCGGAGTAGAATGCAATCCATATGATACTGTAGGGATTCGGCGAGTCTCAATGAAGCTCACAGCCCGAGAGCGGTACGCAGTGAGAGCGATGGCCATACTGGCAGGGTCCTATGGGAGCGGCCCTCGTTCCCTGGCGGAGGTTGCCAACGAGCAGGGCATACCCTTCCGTTACCTGGAGCACATCGCCCAGGACCTCAAGCGCGCCGGGCTAGTCCGGTCGCACCGGGGCGCTTCGGGGGGGTACGAGCTGGCCCACCCTCCAGAGAGCATAACCGTGGCCGACGTGCTTCGAGCCCTGGAGGGGGACGTACTCCCTATGGAGTGCGGCACTGCGCCCAACTGCTTCTACCATGACCGGGTAGAGGCCTGCGTCACCCGGCCCCTGTGGCGGGATATCCGCCAGCAGATACAGGAGTCGCTGTCCCAAGTTACCCTGGCTTCGGTGGCTGGCCGCCTGAGATTGGAGACGATTGGAGAGAGGTCTGACGGCGATGGCATCTGATCCGCACCTGGTGTACCTCGATCACGCCGCCACCACTCCGGTTGACCCGCGAGTGCTGGAGGCGATGCTTCCTTATTGGAGCGAGAAGTTCGGCAATCCGTCTAGCGTCTACTCCCTGGGGCGAGAGGCTGCCGGGGCTCTGCGCCAGGCCCGGGAACAGGTGGCGGAGGTGCTCAACTGCAGACCGGAGGAGGTCTACTTCACCTCCGGCGGCACTGAGGCCGACAACGCTGCCATCAGGGGAATTGCCCTGGCCCAGAAGCAGCGGCGCCAGGCGCAGCACATCATCACCTCGGCCGTCGAGCACCACGCCGTGCTCCACACTTGCCAGTGGATGGAGAAGCACCTGGGCTTCGAGGTGACCTACCTGCCCGTGGATGCGAACGCTTTGGTCGCGCCCGAGGATGTGCGCGCTGCCATTCGGCCTGACACCGCTCTCATAAGCATCATGTACGCCAACAACGAGGTGGGGACCATAGAGCCAGTAGAGGAAATCGCCGCCATTGCTCGTGAGCACAAGGTCCCCTTTCACACCGACGCCGTGCAGGCCGGCGGACTTCTCTCCCTGGATGTGGAGCAGCTGGGCGTGGCTTCCCTCTCGCTTTCGGCGCATAAGTTCTACGGCCCCAAGGGCGTGGGGGTTCTCTACCTGCGGCGAGGCACGCCTTTCGTCCCGGTGCAGACGGGAGGTGGTCAGGAGCGAAACCGGCGCGCGGGCACGGAGAACGTGGCCGGCGCAGTGGGCCTCGCCACGGCGTTGGTCCTGGCTCAGGAGGAACGGGAGAGCGAGGCCCAGAGGTTGGCCGGATTGCGGGATCAGCTCATTGAAGGCGTGCTCCAGTCCATCCCCGACTCGCGCCTGACCGGGCATCCGGAGCGGCGGCTGCCCAATAGCGCCAGCTTCGTCATCAGCTTCATCGAAGGCGAGTCCATGCTGCTCAGTCTGGACATGGAAGGGATCGCCGCCAGTAGTGGCTCGGCCTGTACTTCGGGCTCACTGGAACCGTCCGCGGTGCTCACAGCCATGGGGCTGCCCCCTGAGCTGGCTCACGGAAGCCTCCGTCTGACGCTGGGCCACAGTAACACTGAGGCGCAGGTGCAGCGCGTGATCGAAGTGCTCCCGGGCATCGTGGAGCGTCTTCGCGCCATGAGCCCCCTGGCTCCGGGCAGGGGGGCGGAGCGTCCCACCCATTGAGAAGCCTCGCCCCTTTCGTCGGCTTCCCCCTTCGCCTGCTCGAAGCCCGAGTGCTGGGCCGGCGGAGGCCGCTCCTATCAGGCTACAAGATCACCCAGCGCTGCAATCTGCACTGCGTGCACTGCCCCTTCTGGCGCCGCCCGGGGCCAGAACCGAACGCCCAGGAGGCCAGGATTGTGCTGGATCGCTTGCACGCCGCCGGTGTTCGGCTGCTTATCTTCGAAGGCGGCGAGCCCCTGCTCTGGCGCGACGGCGACGCCGGTCTCGGCGATCTGGTGCGCTACGCGAAGGAACGCTTCTGGTCTGTGGGAGTCATCAGCAATGGCACCCTTCCCCTGCCCGATGACCCGGACGTGGTGTGGGTGAGCGTGGATGGACTAGAAGAGACCACCGCGAGGATCAGGGGCCCGATCTACCAGCGGCAGATGGAGAACATCGAGCGTTCCCGCCACCCGCGTCTCTACGCCAACGTCACCATCAGCACCCTGAACGTTGCGGAAGTGCCTGCTCTGGTAGAAGAGCTCGCCAGCCGCGTCCGGGGGATCACCATCCAGTTCTACTACCCCTACGAGGACGACCTCTCGCTGTTCGTCCCGTTCGATCAGCGACGGGAGTTGCTGGAGCGCTTGATCGAGATGAAGCGTAAGGGTTACCCTTTGCTGGATTCGGAGGACGCGCTTAGAGCGCTGCAAGCCCCGGGCTGGCGCTGTCACCCCTGGCTCGTGTCCAACGCCAACCCGGACGGCAGCATCCAGCAGGGGTGCTACCTCAAGGGGAGGGGCCCCGTCGCCTGCGAGCGCTGCGGCTTCGCCGCTCACGTCGAGATGTCGTTGGCGTTCGATCTCAACCCAGGAGCCCTGCGGGCCGGCCTCACCATATTCGGCCTTGGCCCGGGAGGTTAGGAGATTATGTACAGTGAGAAGGTGATGGACCACTTCCGCAACCCGCGCAACGTCGGCGTGATCGAGGACGCCGACGGCGTGGGCAAGGTAGGCAACCCGGTGTGCGGGGATATCATGGAGATGACCATCAAGGTGGAGAACAACCACCTGGCAGACGTGAAGTTCCGCACCTTCGGCTGCGGCTCCGCCATCGCCACCAGCAGCATTACCACCGAGCTGGTCAAGGGAAAAACGCTCGAGGAGGCCCTGGCTCTGACCAACAAGTCGGTAGCAGAGGCCCTCGATGGCCTTCCCCCGAACAAGATGCACTGCAGCAACCTGGCTGCCGACGCTCTGCACGAGGCCATCAAAGACTACTACGAGCGGCAGAAGCGGCAGGCGGGCTGACCTCCACCTGCCGCCCGGGGGGGCCGAACCCCCTGCGAACTTGGCTGGCTCGCTCCCCGGACGCCACTCAGCTGCTGTACCCCTGGAGGAGGTGCCACATGTCTGTCGCCGGCCTTGTCTTCTCCTTGCTGCTGGCCACTGCCCTTGCCGCCGCCTATCACCTCCTGTTTGGCCGATCCCTGCGACAGCTCACCTGGCTTTGGCTGGCGAGCCTGATCGGTTTCGCGGGCGGTCAGCTCCTCGCCGGGCTGCTTCCCGTGGAATTGCCGCACCTGGGACGCCTCCGACCGATAGAAGGCGCCTTCGCCAGTGTCCTCCTCATGACCATTGTCAAGGTCTCGCGTCTCTAGTATACTGCCCGACGTACAAGCTGCACGCTCTCGCTGCTTGTGGAGGTGTAAGTTGTTGGCGGACTTGAGGGACGTAGCGATCGTTATACTCGCGATCGAGTCCATTATCATCGGTCTCACTCTGATCCTGACTCTGCTCCAGTTGCGTAGCCTCGCCCGGCTATTGCGCGACGAAGTCGCGCCTATGCTCGACACGGCCAACGAGACTGCGACCATCGTCAAAGGCACGACCGACTTCGTGAGCGAGAGCGTAGTACAGCCCGTGATCCGGGTGGCGTCGTTCGGAGCGGCCGCGCGACGGGCGGCGCAGGTGGTGTTTGGCGGCAAGCGTAGCGTTACCTAGGAGGGAATATCGCCATGACGAGCAAGGACTTCTGGATGGGCTTCGTTCTCGGGGCAGCATCCGGCTTCGTAGCGGCATTGCTGACCGCTCCGGAGTCTGGGCGCGAACTGCGGGAAGACATCCGCTCCCGGGGCATCGAGCTCAAGGAGCGCGCCACCGAGTTGACCGAGGAGGCGCAGCAGCGTGCCACCCAGCTGGCCGAGGAAGCACAACAACGAGCGGCCGAGTTACAGCGGAAGGCTGAGGAGGCCGCCGAGGAGCAGCGTCGGCGGGCGGAGCAGGCGGTCGAGGAGCAGCGCCGACGGGCCGAGGGTCTGGCCTCCGAAGTGCGCGAACGCATCCGCCGCGAATCGGAGGGCGAAGGCGCCCGCGAGGAGGGCCCAGCCTAGCGCCACTGCACCCCACACGCGGCTGAGACTGCTCGGGGGCCAGGCTAACCTGGCCCCCGGTTGCCACAGGGGTGACAGCGTTCTGTCAGGACAGCCAGCACCGGCTCAGCTGTACTCCACGTCCACCGGCTGGCCCTGACGAATGGATTCCTCGATAGCCAGGGCAACCGCCGTGGCCGCCTTCCCGTCCTTGCCCCCCACTACCGGCTGGCGATCCTCCAGCACGCAGTGCACGAAGTGCTGTAGCTCCTCCCTCAATATGAGCGGTTGCTGACTGTACAGCGTGGGGCGGAAAGTGGGGTCCAGCATCCTCAGCTGCTTGCCATCGTGTACCCAAGCCCCTTGCTCGTACAGCTCGACGTCGGCCTTGCCCTTGGTTCCCACCACTTCGAGACGGAAATCGAACCGCGAGGGAAGGGCATCGGGCATGATCCAGTTGCTCTCCACGCATCCGATGCTGCCATCCTCGAAGTGAAGGGAGCTGATAACCACGTCGTCCACACCGAGGTCGTGCAGCACCTTGCGCGTCGAGCAAGCATAGACGCGGCGGACCTCGGATCCCCCCATCCACCGCATGGCGTCCACGTCGTGTACCTGGAGGAAGAAGGGCAGGGTAACGCGGCCGGCTAGCCGACGGGCGCCAGAGATCAGGTTGTTGCGCCGGGCATACATGTAGACCACGTCGCCCACTTCTCCCTGGGCCACCGCCTCCTGAACCAGGTAGTACCGCGGGTCGAACCGTAGAGTGAAGCCCACCATCAGCTTCACCCCAGCGTCACCGGCCGCTCGGATGATGGCGTCGCACCCTTGGATCGTGGTGGCCAAAGGCTTCTCCACCAGCAGGTGCTTGCCGGCACCAGCGAGGGCCACGGCCGGCTCGACGTGGCCGGCGTCGGGAAGGCAGATGGACGCGGCATCGAAATCCACCCCGCCCAGAAGCTCCTCCACTGTACCATACACGGGCACGCCGAACTGCTCTCGCACCTGAACCTGCCTGGTCGGGTCGGTTTCCACCGCAGCCACCAAGTCCGATTCGGCCAGGTGCCGGTACACCTGGGCGTGCATGTTTCCCATAACGCCCATCCCGAGGACTGCCACGCGCAGTCGTTCCACTTCGTCACCTCCACGATGTATCGCTACCTGACCCGCCATAGGGCTTCACCGCTGAGAATGCAGTGTACGCAGAAGCAGGCCACAACACACCGAGGGACAGAGGGCTGGCGACAACCCCAGTCCTGCCCCCACACTGCAACCAGGTGTTCTCACAGCAGGTTCGCACCGGCCGCACGCCCACCCCGGCCATCGTCGCCCGCAGCGCTGCCCTGCTCTCGCCACCTCCCTGCCTCGCTGCCTCCTCTCCGTGATCGCAGCCCTTTGGGCTGCGATACCCCTGCCGCCTAGGCCAGACGTGCCGCCAGAGTCACGGCTGCTGCCTTGGTCCCGACGCGCAGGGCCTCTTCGTCGAAACGGAAAGCCCGGTTGTGAAGGGGCACCAGCTCCTCCCCTGGCCGAGTGCAGCCGATCTTGAGGTACAGCCCGGGCACCCGCTGCGCGTAGCAGGCGAAGTCCTCGCTAGTCATCGCGCGCTCGAGCCATGTCACCACGACATCGGGCCCCAGCGCCGCCTCCACCGCCTCTCTGGCGCGCCTGGCCAGCTCCCCGTCGTTGACCACAGGAAGAATCAGAGGGTAGTAGTCCAGATCGTAGGTGGCCCCCAGCGCCCGGCACACCCCTTCGAGGATAGCTCGCATCCGCTCCGGCACCACTTCGCGTAGCAGCGGGGTCGAGAACCCCCGCACCGTCCCGGTTATGTCCACCCTGTCGGCGATCACGTTCCGTCGGTCCCCTCCCCGGATCGTGCCCACAGTGATGACCAGGGGCTCGGCGGGCGGTGTCTGACGAGACACTATGGTCTGGAGCATGCTCAGCACGTGGGCCACGGCCACGATCGAGTCTACTCCGGAGTGCGGAGCGGCCCCATGTGACCCTTGACCGTGGATGCTGGCGGTGAAGTTGGCCGCACCCGCCATAGCCGGCCCCTCCTCGATGCCCACCTGCCCCGCCGGAAGCCACGGCCACAGGTGGAGGCCGTAGATGGCCTGGATCGGCGGCGAATCGAGCACCCCCTCGCCGATGAGCAGCTCCGCCGCCGGCATCGCCCGCACCCCCTCCAGGTAAGGCCGCTCGCCCTCCTCCAGCACGCGCGGCCGCTCCTCAGCCGGCTGGAAGATGAACCTCACCGTGCCCGCCAGCCTGTCCTTCAGCCCAGCCAGAGCCCGCGCCACGCCCACCCCTATGGTCGTGTGGGCATCGTGTCCGCACACGTGGGCCACTCCGGGGCGGCGCGAGCGCCAGGGCAGTCCCTCGGCCTCCTCGATGGGAAAGGCGTCCATGTCCACCCGAAGAGCCACCGCCTGTCGCTCTCGGGCTCCCTGCAGCGTGGCCGTCACTCCGGTCTCCAGGATCCCAGTTCGCACCTCGAGTCCCAGGCGCTGCATCTCTTCGGCTACCCGGCCGGCGGTACGATACTCCTCGAACCCCATCTCAGGGTGGGCGTGCAGGTCGCGCTGGAACTCCACCAGCCACTCGAAGTCCTGGTCCACGCGGGCCAGCAAGGCCCGAACATCCTCGGTCATGAGGTCACCTCAGGGCATTAGCGATGATAGAGCGCGCGGAAGGTAGGTCAGAAGGTCGCCGGCGACGACGCCCGACCGACCCATGTCGGCGGCAGCGAACTCCCCGGCCAGCCCGTGCAGGAAGATCGCCACCCTGGCAGCATCGTAGGGCTTCAGGCCTTGAGCCAGCATGGCCCCCACGGCGCCCGCGAGCACGTCCCCGGTCCCGCCGCTAGCCAGCGCCGGGTTGGCAAATGGCGCTAGACACACCATGCCGTCCGGTGCGGCCACCACGGTGAACGCCCCCTTCAGCACCACCACCACTTGCCACCTGCGGGCGGCCTCCATAGCCGTTCCGGTCCGGTCGGCCTGGACCTGGCCGACGTCTGTCTGCAGCAGCCGCGCCATCTCCCCCGGGTGGGGCGTGAGTATGCTGTCTTTAGGCAGATGTTCCAGGAGGCCGCGCTCCTCCGCCAGGAGGTTGAGGGCGTCAGCATCGAAGACGCAGGGCGGCAGATGGCCCTCCGGCTCCTGCTGCCCCTCGGCAGCCGCGCCGGAGCGCACGAACCCGATCGCTCGGCGGGCCGCCCCTCCGGCGCCCTCCAGAAGGCGAGTCAAGAACTGGTGGGCGGGACGTTCCGTAGTCAGGCCCGGCCCCAGCACGATGGCCTGGTAGCGCCCCCACTCCTTGCGCAAGACTCCAACCGCGCTCTCCTCGATGACTCCCATCTCCCCGGGCAGGTACAGGCGCGTCGCTTCGGGCACCACGGCATCGGCGCCGGACAGCACCTGCCCCACACCCGCCAGTGTGACCAGGCCGCAGCCTGTCCTGGCCGCTCCGCCGGCTGTAAGAAGCGCCGCCCCGGTGTAGTTGGCGGATCCGGCCACCACTAGGACCGACCCGAACGTGCCCTTATGGCCATCGCGGGGCCGGGCCGGGAGCAGAGAGCGCACCAGGTCAGGAGTGAGGAGCTCAGGCTCTCCCGGTTCTGCAGGCGCCGACGGCAGGCCGATGTCCGCCACCACCAGTTGGCCCACTCGCTCCGCCCCGGGGAAGTGGAAGAGGCCGCGCTTGGGCAGGCCCATGGTGATGGTGATGTCGGCCCGGGGCGTCAGCTCGTCCACTTCGCCGGTGTCGCCATCCAGGCCCGAGGGCACGTCCACTGCCACCACCAGCGGAGCGGGCTCGAGGCAACCCGGCGCCGTAACGGACAGGAGGGCGGGACGGCGTTCCGTACGGGCACGGAGCGACTGACGGAGCTGCTCCAGTATGGATGCGATCGCGCCCCGAACCGGTGGCCGGGCTCCCGTGCCCAAAAGGGCATCCACCACCAGCGCGGCCTCGTCCAGGCGTGCACGCAGCGTCTGCAGCGCCTCCGGCCCGTCGCCAACGGCGTAGGCCACGCCAAGCTTCTGAAGCGGCTGCCATACCGGGTCGTTCGCATCCCTCTCCTGGGCCAGATGCACGTACACGCTGCCACCGGCGGTCGCCAGATGCCGGGCCACGACCAAGCCGTCACCCCCGTTGTTGCCCGGGCCTGCGAGCACGACGGCTGGGTGCACCGCACCTTCACACACATCCATGGCCACCATCGCTGCCCGCAAGCCGGCGGTCTCCATCATCTGGGCGAACGTATTCCCGGACGCGTCCGCCTGCTGCTCCAGGCGCCGCATCTCTTCCACTGTGACGATCTTCATGCAGTTGCCTCCCAACTGCCCCGGTCCGTCGCTAGCATAGCCTCCTAGACTCCGCTCGGCTCCCCGATGGCGATGGCGCGAGGGGCAGAGGCCATCGGCGGGTAGTTATCACAAGTAGTGCTCCAGATTGGCCCCAAAGTAAGCGATGGTGCGCTTGAGCCCCTCAGCCAGACTGACCTTGGGCTCCCAGCCCAGAGACTGCCGGGCCTTGGTATAGTCTCCGTAGTAGGAGCCGATGTCAATGGCCCGGCGTTCTTCGGGCCAAGGCACCAGTCGCCAGGTACCGCTCCCGTGTACCTCAACTAGTAGAGCTGCCAGATCACGAAGTGATATTGGCTCCGGCGATCCCAGGTTGTAGACCTGACCATTGGCCTCCTCTCGCAGTGCTGCGAGCAGGAAGGCGCGCACCACGTCGTCCACGAAGTTGAAGTCCCGCAATTGCAGGCCGTCACCATAGACCTCAATCTCGCGCCCCTCCAGCAGCAGCCGCAACCACCACCCTAGGAAGGTCTGCCGGGCATCCTTGATCCGCATCCGGGGGCCGAACGTATTGGTCAGTCGCAGGCTGCAGGCCCGAATGCCATACACGTTGTTGTAGATAATGTGGTACCACTCACCCGCCATCTTGTTCACCCCGTTCACGTCGGTGGGATGCATCAGATGGCGCTCGTCCACCGGCAGGTAGTCCGGCCTCCCGTACTGCTGCCGCGTTCCGGCATAGACCACCTTGACGCTGGGGTTATGCTTGCGGCAGGCCTCCAGAATGGAGAGTTGGCTGCGGCAATTGATCTCCAGATCGGTGTAGGGATCCTCCATCGAGTCCAGGTGGCTCACCTGCCCCGCCAGGTTGAAGATGTAGTCCTGCCCCTGGACCAGGTAGTTCATGCTGTGCTCGTCCCTGACGTCGGCGATGTTCACCCGAACTCGGGAGCTCACCGGCTCGATGTTGTACAGGTTGCCCCCGTACCGCGAGATGAGCGAGTCCACCAGCAGCACCTCGGCCCCTAAGTCCACCAGGGCCGCCGCCAGGTTGCTCCCAATGAACCCCAGACCGCCGGTGATCATCACGCGACTACCCAGGAAGCCCTGTTCCAGCGGAATCGCCGACCGCTCACTCATTCCACAACCTCGACTGCAGCTATGATGGCAGAGTCGCTCCCCGCCGCCGTTCCGGCGCGGGACACGCCCAGCCTAGGATAGCCGGGGACGTCAGCTAGATAGAGCCCAGCCACCAGGTAGTAGGTCCCCGCAGCCATGTCCGGAGGGACGTGCAGCACGTGCGGATCGTGCACGGTCTCGTTAGGGAGCCAGCTCCGCGTCGGCCGAGTTCCTCCTCCCGGCGGCCCATCGTGCCCCGCCACCGTTCGGCCCTCGGCGCTGACCAAGTGCACGAACACAGTATGGTCCCGCTCGAACGCTCGCAGGCACCGCCACAGAAGCTCGACCGACAGGGAGTCGCCTCGGCGCACCCTCTCTATGGGCTGCGCCAGACCGGTCAGCTGGGCCAGTCCCTCGAACTCGACGTCCGCGGGCACTGCCGGCACCGGGACGCTGAAGTCCCGCTCCACTCCGGCGACGAAGACCGGTCCCAGGGACGTCTCGCTTTGGAGGTTGGGCCCGGCGCGCAGGACCAGCTCCCACTCGCCCCTGGCGGCCTCCGGGGGCACAGCAAGCCTCCTTCGATCGCGCATCAGCCTGCCGGGCTGGGCGCTGCCGGATGCGCTACGCGCCACTTCCCGAAGCGGCACCTCCTCCCCCTGGCGCCGAAGGGCCCAACCGGAAGAGACGTCCGGCTCTCCCTCCCACCACAACCAGACCTCTGCGTCCCCCCCCGGCCGGAGGATACGGGATACGACCGAGCTCCCGGCCAGATGGCTGTGCCCGAGGACCAAGCCCGAAGCCATCTCTGTCCTCACCTCGTCCGGGCCTGCCCCTCCCCCGCTCACGACGAGGCTGTGCCCCGCCGTCAGTCGGGTGAACGGCAACCGCTCCGCGCCCAGCAACAGCTGGAAGGGTCCACCGGCGTCCTCGTATACCCCTACCTCCAGATGGACGGTGCTGCCCGGCATGTCGCTCGGGATCGGCAGCGAGAGCACCTGATAGACCTCGTCTCCCACCCGCCAGTCGCTGGTAGGGTAGGTCAAGGCGTCAGCCTGGCTCCAGAGGAATCCGGCCTGGTCACGCAGGTGACCGAAGAGCTTGATGCTCCGGCCGCCAGGCGCCGGCACGGGCACCTCGAAGCGGACCACGGCTTCCAGTGCCTCTCCTGCCACTACCTCACCGGGCACTGCCACTCCCCGGATCCTGAGCACCGGCCCGGGCCAGGGCCCCTCAACCTCCGCCGGGAGCTCGGTCCGGGCCAGCTCAGAGGCGAGCGAAGACGCGAGGTGCCCGGAGTCACGGTTCGCGCCGGGCACCAGCCAGGCATCGAACCTCGGCTCCTGCGCCACCAATTGGGCCGTCCCTTGCAGCACCGGGACCAGCGCCGGGGCTATGGGCCTGAGGCGGGGCACCAGGATCAAGGCCGGCCCGTCGGGAATGATCAGCGTGTGGCTGCCGTCGAAGTACCTGGGCCGCGTGTCGGTGAAGCCCAGGTACTCGAAGCTAAGGCGGTCCAGGTCGGCAGCGTACTCCACACTCAGCATCACCTCGCCGGTCCAGTTCGATTGGGCCAGGTACCCGGCAACGTCGGCTAAGTCTGCCCGGTAGATTTCGCGCACTTCCGGGTGGCGGGGCCAGGTGACGAAGTAGCCGTATAGGCTGGAGGCCGCCTCCGCTGCAACGACTGCCACGAGCGCCACGCTGGCCGCACGGTGCCAGCCCTGCCGCACAGCCGCATCCCACAGCCACCAGCATCCCAACGCCGCCACCACATAGGCCGCGGGCGCCGCGCCTAGGGCGCGGAGAGAAGATGGAGCGCCACTCGTCACGGCGCTGGCCCCCAGGTTCACCACCAGCCACAGCGTCGCCAGGATGTATTGCCGTTCCTTCCGCTTCCGCCAACAGGCCCACATTCCGGCGTAGAGGGCCAGCCCCAGAACTGGCCAGAACACCGGCCTTCCGCTGACGTTGTAGCGCCACTCGGGATCGCCCGTCACGGCGAACATGCCCGCGACCTTGGCGGCGCTGGTCAGCACCGGCATCGGATCGCCGGCTCTCAACGCGACCAGGCCCTGGTCCAGGGCCCGCACCCTGACGGTGGCCTCCGGCACTCGGGCCATGTGGAGAGCCAGAGGCAGCCCCAGGGCCAGAGCTACTGCTGATGCCGCCACCAGCCCAAGCCCAGCCTTCCGGGTGTCGGCACTGGCCAGGCAGAGCAGGCCGAAGGCCACAACTACTGCCACTCCCAGCACCGCCGACGTGTAGGTGTAGAGGCTCAGGCCCAGCAGCCCGGCCCCAATCAGGAGCTCTCCCTTCCGAGCAGATCGGAGCCAGCCCCACAGGAATCCGTAACTGAGCGTCATGATGGTAGGCAGCCAGATCGCCCGCAGCGATACTCGGCTATCCATCACGTGCCACAGGGACACCGACATGAGTATGGTCGCCAGAGCAGCCACGCGCAGGCTGAACATCCGCCGCGCAGTCCACCAGACCGAAGCGACGCCCAGCAGACCGCCCGCCACGGCCGGCCATCGGAGCGCCAGGACATTGGGGCCGAACAACGCCAGAGTCCCGGTGACCAAATAGGCGAAGAAGGGCTCATTGCCGCCGTTGAGGTCGAAGAACACCGGGAAGTGCCCCGCCCTGACCTGCTCGGAGAAGATGGTCTTGAACACTTCGTCATGCTGGAGGCCGGGAGGTACGCGGGCCAATCCGACAAGGCGTACCGTGGCTGCCAGCGTCAGCACCACAGTCGGCAGCCACACGCGCGCCCAACCAACATGTCCGGACAGCCGTGGGAGCCTCCAAGGGGCGAGCATAGACTGAGGAAGATGCATGAGGCCGATTATAGGGTTTGCGCGCAGGGGACGCCACAGGTACCTTTGACTGGCCTTCCGAGCCTTACCTATAATGCCCGTGCGGAGGGGAATCCCTGATAACCGGCGGCCCCAGCCAGGGGCGAATAGCTATAGATGCGCGTCTTCTGCACTACACCAAGGCGGGCATCAGTCAGTACATACTCAGGTTGCTCGAGGGCTTGGGCAGCGTGGATCCCGAGGAGGAGGTGATCGTCCTCCGCAGCCGCAAGCACAGGCCGTCTGACCTGCCCGAGACGCCATTCCGATCCGTACCACTGTGGACGCCGCCTCACAACCGGTTCGAGCAATGGGGCCTGCGGGTGGAGCTCTCTCGCCTGCACCTGGACTTGCTTCACAGCCCTGACTTTATCCCCCTCTTCCGGCGTAGCTTCAAGTCGGTGATAACGGTGCATGATCTCGCCTTCCTGATGTACCCTCACCTGCTCACTCGTGAGAGCGCTCACTACTACGGTCAGATTGATCAGGCGGTGCGCAGTGCGGACCGGATCATCGCTGTGTCGGAGAGCACCAAACGTGATGTGATTCGCCTCCTGGGAGTGGCAGAGGACCGGGTCACCGTGATTCCCGAGGCCATCAACCCCATCTACCGGCGGCTGGATGACCGCGAGGCCGTTGATGCGGTGCGTCGGCGTTACCACCTCCCAGAGCGATTTGCCATCTTCGTGGGCACGATCGAGCCCAGGAAGAACTTGCCCACCATCCTGCGCGCCATCCGCCGGCTAAAGGACCAGCACAAGATGGACCTGGCTCTGGCGGTGGTAGGCCAGTGGGGATGGCTGTACGACGAGGTGCTGCAGGTCTACGAGGAGCTGAAGCTACAGGATACCGTCCGCTTCTTGGGTCGCCTGCCCGATGCAGAGCTGGTCTACCTCTACAACGCTGCTTCGGTCCTCACCTACCCCAGTCACTACGAGGGCTTCGGCCTCCCTCCGCTGGAGGCCATGGCGTGCGGCACCCCGGTAATCGTGTCCGATACTTCCTCCATGCCCGAGGTGGTCGGAGACGCCGGGCTGCTGGTCAGCCCTGACGATGACGAGGCTTTGGCCGTGGCTCTCATGCGCGTGCTCTCCGATTCCTATCTACGAGATGCCCTGGTGCGGCGCGGGTTTGACCGGGTGCAGAACTTCTCTGTGGAGCGGATGGCCAGAGCCACCCTGGCTCTGTACCGCTCGGTCCTGGCCAGCTAGAGGCACTGTCCGTGCGGGTTGTCTTCGTCGCCCAGCGGCTAGTCTCTCCGCCCGATGGTGGCACGCCCATCCGCAACTACAACTTGATCCTCAGGGCAGCCGAGCACCATCAGGTCTACGCCTACGGGTTCAGCGACCCACGTCTCTGGCCCCATGCTCTGCAGGAGGCGGGAGTGCAGCTGCGGCTCCTGCCCAGCCCGCCTGCGCGCTCCCTGCGACAGCGGTTCAGAGCCATGCTCGCTAGCTCCGAGCCGGACATGGCGCGGCGCTCGCACTCGCTCGAGCTGCTACGGCTGCTAGCTGGGGAACTGCCTGGAGTGAGCCCCGACATAGTCCAGGTGCAAGCCCTCGACATGGCCTACGTGCTGCCCACCGTCAGGAGAGCTGTGCCAGAAGCATCGGTCATTCTCGACCAGCACAACGCCGAGTACGTGCTGCAGCGCCGTGCCCTGGCGGTGGATCTCACCCGGCCTAGGCGCTGGCCGATGGCGGCCTACTCGGCCTGGCAGTGGCTTAGCCTGCGCCGCTACGAACGCCGCGTCTGCCAGCAATGCGACGCGGTACTGGCGATGTCCGAGCAGGATGCTCTGGCCCTGCGGGCTTTGGGGGTGGACACCCCCATAGCTGTGGTCCCCAACGGGGTGGACCTGGCCAGCTATGTCGCCGCGCCTCCAGCTGAGGAGGTGACCCGGCTCCCAGGGCCTCACTTCGTCTTTCCCGGGAAGATGGACTTTCGGCCCAATGTAGACGCCGCCCTGTGGTTCGCTCGGTCCGTCTTCCCGCTCATCCGCCGGTGCATCCCCGACGCACGTTTCTGGGTGGTGGGCCGCGAACCCAACCGCCACGTCCTGTCTCTTCAGAATCTACCCAACGTCCACATCACCGGGGAGGTCCCTGACGTCCGACCGTACGTTAGCGCCGCCACTGCAGTGGTGGTGCCATTGCGGATCGGCGCCGGCACCAAGCTAAAGATCCTGGAAGCGGCGGCTCTGAGGCGGCCGCTGGTGGCCACTTCAGTGGCTATGGAGGGCTACGACGCAGTTGCGGGGCGGGACGCGCTGGTGGCGGACACCTCAGACGGACTAGCGGCCGCCTGCATCGAGGTGGCCAGAAATGAACCCCTGGCGGCGGCTCTGGGTGCGGCCGCATACCGCAACCTGGCTCAACCGTTGGACTGGCGGCACGTGTATGCTCGCCTGGAGACCGTCTATGCCAGATCGATCTCAGACTAGGCTCGCCCTGCTCAAGATGGCGGCCCGCCTGGCGCCAGAGGGCCGGCCCATGCGTGGCGGAGAGCCCCGCGTCCTGGTGGTCAGGCCTGATCACATCGGTGACCTCGTGTTCCTATCGCCTGCGCTGAGCCAGTTGCGGGCCGCCGTGCCTGAGGCCCACGTCACCCTGGCGATCGGCCCCTGGTCCGCCGGGGTGGTGGAGCTGCTCCCTGGAGTGGACCGGGTGGAAGTCCATCCGTTCCCAGGATTCCAGCGTGGGCCCAAGCCCCCGGTGATGGCCCCTTACGCCCGATCGGCCCGGCTGGCCCTCGACTGGACGGGGCGCTACGATGCCTGCCTGATCGCCCGCCCGGACCACTGGTGGGGCGCCATGACCGCAGCCTTCGCCGGCATACCGGCGCGCTACGGTTGGGAGACCCCCGAGACCAAGCCCTTCCTCAGTACCGCTCTACCACCGGAGGACGGTACGCACGAGGTAGCCGCCAACTTGGTGCTCACCCGCCGCTACGCGGCCGACCTAGGACGTCCCTGCGAGAATGCGCCCGCCCTGCCAGGGCAGCCACCGCTCGCCCTAACCGTTCCCGACCGGTCAGCTGCGGTAGCCATCCAGTGGCTGGCCCGCGCCGTGGGGCACGACCGTGACTACATCTGCGTCCATCCGGGCGCCGGCTCGCCCACCAAGCTGTGGCCCGAGGCCCGCTATCGCTCCCTGCTCCGGGGATTGCACGCGCGAACTGGCTTGCCTGTGATCGTCACCGGTAGCCTGGGCGAGGCTGACCTGGTGGAGAGCGTCGCCGGCGCCTGCCCGGGCGGTATACCAGCGGCGGGCGAGTTCCAGCTCTCCGAGCTAGCCTGGGTCTTGAGCCGGGCTCGAGTGACCATAGGCTCGGATAGTGGCCCACTCCACCTGGCTGCAGCCCTGGGCGGTCGAACAGTGCACGTGTTCGGGCCAGCCGACGAGGCCAAGTTCGGTCCCTGGAGCCCACCCGAGCGCCACCGCGTGCTGGCGGCTGAGCTGCCCTGCCGGCCCTGCGGGAACCTTGATCATTGCGCTGCCTACCCGCCGCTGGCCTGCATGGCCGCTGTCCCCGTCGAGCACGTCCTCCAGGCTGCGCTCGATCTAGCCCACCACTGAAGCCCGCTGCTCCAGGTACCGAGGAGGGAGGCCGGACTCGATGAAGTCCCAGGGAAGCGGCTCTCCCAGAACTCGGGGCCCGGTCTCCCTGGCCAGGTCCACTCCTTGATCGTCCAACGCCCGCTCCAATTGGCTGCGCGACCAGCCAGCAGCTCCTGCCAGCGCCAGCCCCACGCGCTCGTCGCCGCGGGAGAAGACCGCCTGCAGGCGAGCCCATCGCGGGCTCTCGGACCGGATGGTCACCCCAGATCCCCGCAACTCGCCCTCAAAGAGCCTCAGCCGTGCCTCCAACACCTCCGGTGGGGCCATGCCCTGCCACTGAAAGGGCGTGTTCGCCTTGGGGATGAAGCTAGCCACGTTGACCACTAGCCTCCGGCTGAACCGAGATCGCACCTGAAGGACTATCCGGGCCGCTTCCTTCACGTCGTCATCGGTCTCGGTGGGCAGGCCGACCATGAAGTAGAGCTTGATCTCCGCCAACCCGTGTCTCTCGGCCACCTCGGCCGATCGCAGTATGTCGTCGGTCTCCAGATCCTTGCCGATCAGTCGTCGCAGCCTGTCGCACCCCGCCTCAGGAGCGATGGTGATGCTCAGGTTGCCAGCCCGCACCAGGAGGCTCACCAACTCATCGTCTACGGTGTCCGCACGCAGCGAAGAGACGGATGCCCGCGCCCCTCGGTCCACAAGCCGACGCAAGACCTCACCCAGGCCACGCGCATCCGAAAGCGACGGCGCCACCAGCCCCACGGTGCGCCCTTCGCGCACCCCCGGCTCAGCGGCTGCCATCACCGCCTCCACCGAACGCTCGCGCAGGGGCCGGTAGATGTGGCCCGCCAGGCAGAACCGGCAGCCCCTCACGCACCCTCTGGCCACCTCCACCAGGTGCATGTCGCCAAACTCCGTGAGCTTGGTGACGATGACTGAGGCCGTGGGCCAGCGGTCCAGATCGCCAGCCCACACGCGTCGCACTCGAAGTCCGCCCGCACCGTTCTGGCGCAGGGCCGGCACCCACACACCGGGCACCTGTGCCAAGGCACCAAGATCTCGGGGCTGGGCTGCTGCCTCGGCCAGCGCCGGCACCAGCACTTCCAGAGCTTCCTCCACCTCTCCCACAAAGGCAGCATCCAGCAGCGGAGCCAGAGGCACCGGGTTGCCCGTGACCGCGGCGCCTCCCGCGATCACTACCGGCCAACCCTGCCGCTCCGACTGCAGCGCCGGAATGCCGGCATCACGCAGAATCCGCGCTACGTTGGGGTAATCGAGTTCGAAGGAGACCGAGAAGGCGATCACGGGAAAGTCGGACAACGGCCGCTGCGACTCAAGCGAGATCGGTTCCGTGGCCTTGCCCCGCCGGTCCAGAGCAAGGAAGACCCGCTCGCAGACCACATCCTCGCGCTGGTTCAGCAGGTGGTACACCGTCTGGACACCGAGGCTGCTCATGCCCACGAAGTACGGACTGGGGTAGACCAGGGCCACGGGCAGCCGACCGCCCCAGTCCTTCACCACCGCACCTCGCTCCTGGGCCAGCACCGAGCGAGCCTTCTCCACCAGCGGCCAGGGGACCGACATCAGAACCCGGGACCTCCCGTCTCAGCCTGAACACGTCCGCCCGCCAGGGAGCTGGGAAGCCCAACGGGCGCCAGCCGCGCTGCCGCTCCACCGCGGTGTCGCAGTCCCTGTGCCAAGCCGAAGGCGGCGGACATGTCCGCCGCCTTCTGGCCCAGAAGGAGAGGAGACATCCGACTTCTCAGGAGCACTGGCTGTAGCCACAATTGGCGCACACCACGCAGCCCTCCTTGAACTGGACGATGGCGCCACACTCGGGGCACTCCGGGCTGAAGTCCATCGCCCACTCCGTCTGCTTGAGCACCTTGCCTCCATTCACGCCCAGGTTGCGCTCGATGCTCTTCGCGATCGCGTCAGCGCAGGAGAGGGTCACATTGCCGTTGTGCCAGGCGGGCGACGGGCAGCGGATGCCCTTGAGTTCCTTGATGACCTCCGTCACCTCGATGCCGGAACGGAGGGCCAGCGAAATAAGTCGGCCTATGGCTTCAGACTGCGAGGCAGTGCAACCACCGGACTTGCCCATCTGGAGGAAGACCTCGCACAAGCCCAGGTCATCCTCGTTGATGGTTATGTAGACCTTGCGTCCGCACCCAAGGGCCACCCTCTCCGTGAGACCGCGGGTGATGACCGGGCGCGGCCGCGGGGCTCGTTTGCCGTCCGGCCTCACTTCCGCTACCGCCGCCTCCTGCTCCTTGGGCTTGGTCCCCCGGGTGAGCACCTGAGCCTGACGGCTCCCGTCTCGATACACGGTCACTCCCTTGCACCCGAGCGAGTACGCCAGCTCGTAAGCCCTGGCCACGTCCTCGATGGTGGCGTGATGAGGGAAGTTGATGGTCTTGCTCACGGCGTTGTCCGTGAAGCGCTGGAAAGCAGCCTGGATGCGAATGTGCCACTCGGGCGATATGTCGTGGGCAGTCACGAAGATGTTGCGCAGATCCTCGGCCACCTCGACGCCCTGCAGGCTGCCCGAGGCAGCAATCTTCTGGGCTAGCTCCTCACTGTAGATGCCCCTCTCTCGCAGGACCTCCTCGAAGGCCGGGTTCGTCTCCACAAACTGCTGGTTGTCCAGCACGTGGCGTGTGAACGCTAGGGCGAACACTGGCTCGATGCCGCTGCTGCACCCGGCCACAAAGCTAATGGAGCCAGTGGGGGCGATGGTCGTGGTGGTGGCGTTGCGGATGCCCTTCCGCGCCACCTCCCGGGCCAGCTCTTCCCAGGGAAACTCGGGCGCCTCTGGCATCCGCTTCCACTCCCCCCGGTAGACGGGAAGCCAGCCCTCCTCGTACCGCGAACCCCGGAAGGCAGGAAACGCCCCGCGTCGCGCCGCCAGTTCCATCGAGGCTTCCTTGCTCCAGAACGAGATCGCCTCCATGACCGAGGTCGCCACTGCCTCAGCAGCCTCAGAGTCGTAGCGTATGCCCATCCGGAAGAGCATGTCGGCGAAACCCATCACTCCCAGGCCGATCTTGCGGGTCAGCAGGGTGGCGTCCTGGATTTCCCGCAGGGGGAATCGGTTGACCGTGATCACGTTGTCCAGGAAATGCACCGCCTGGTACACCACCGCGCGCAGCCTGTCCCAGCTGATCCGCCCCTTCTGCACCATCTGGCTGAGGTTGACCGACCCCAAATTGCAGCTTTCGTTGGGCAGGAGGACCTGCTCGCCGCAGGGATTGGTGGACTCGTAATCCCCCAGATGCGGAGTGGGGTTGAACCGGTTCATCCGATCGAGGAAGATCACGCCCGGCTCGCCGTTCCTCCAGGCCGCCTGTACAATGCGTGTGAGCACCTCCCGCGCGTCCAACCTACCACTGACCTGCCCTGTGCGAGGGTTGATCAGGGCGTAGTCACTACCTCGCTCCACAGCAGCCATGAATTCGTCAGTGATGGCGACGGAGATGTTGAAGTTGGCCAGGACGCCCTCCTGGCTCTTGCACTCGATGAACTCCAGGATGTCGGGGTGATCCACGCGGAGCACTCCCATGTTGGCCCCGCGCCGCCGCCCGCCCTGCTTGATGACGTCGGTGGCGGCATCGAACACCTTCATGAAGGAGACCGGGCCGCTGGCGATGCCACCAGTGGAGCGCACTACATCCCCCGCCGGACGCAGCCGGGAGAAGCTGAAACCGGTGCCGCCGCCGCTCTGATGGATGAGAGCAGTGTTGCGCACGGCCTCAAAGATGCTACGCATGTCGTCCTCCACCGGAAGGACGAAGCAGGCGCTTAACTGGCCCAGATCGGTGCCGGCGTTCATGATGGTGGGCGAGTTGGGGAGGAAGTCCAGCTCGGCCATCATGCGGTAGAAGCCCTCGGCCGTCTCATCCACGTCGGTCGCCATCTCGAGCTCGCGGTCAGCACCGGCAACGGCCTCCGCCACCCGGACGAACATCTCTGTGGGTGTTTCGGCGGGCTGCCCTGTGGAGTCCTTGCGCAGGTAGCGCCGCTCCAGAAGCTGAATGGCGTTCTCGCTTAGCCGGGGCTCTCTCAAACGTTCCCGAGCCAATGGGTTGTCATCCATGACCACTCAGGCCTCCCTGTCTCGCTGATCCCGCATCATGTCTTCGATCTCGCGCCTGATACTATCAAGGTCACCCAACGGCACATATACTGATGCGAACCGCACATACGCCACCTCGTCAATGTGACGCAGCCGCTCCATCACTAGGTCCCCGATGGCCTGGCTCGAGATCTCGGCTCTGCCCCCGCCCGCCACCAGGTCTTGCACTTCGCTCACCAGCCGCTCTATGGTCTCGGTGCTCACTGGCCGCTTGGCGCAAGCCTTCCGCACTCCTTCCATGATCTTCTCTGGATCGAACTCCTCTCGTCGGCCATCGCGCTTTATCACCCACACAGTGGGCGCCAGCCGTTCGTACGTGGTGAAGCGGCCCTGGCACCGCCCACATTCCCGACGGCGACGAATCCCGTCCTCAGTATCACGCGTGTCTAGAACTCGGAACTCCGGGGACCCGCAGTAGGGGCATTTCACATCTGTTCTCCAAGAGCATGACTGACGAGGGGTTGTAGGGTACCACTCGTAACATACTACCTGTAGTAGCCGTAGTATAGTGCCCCGCTCGCCCGCAGTCAATGGGCGATGGCTCCGTTGTGGATTAAGATTGCTGACGACTTAGCCGAGACGGCAAGAGACGCCGACTGCTTCTTGGGCCGTCGGCGTCTCTTGCCCCGGGGCCTCTGGAGGGAGCCGGTCTACTACCGGCGGCGCAGGAACGCGGGAATGTCTATGTCATCGCTGGAGAAGGCCTTGACCGGGAACTCCCGGATGTTGGCCCGGCTGGCTTGAGCCGCTTCATCGAACCCCGTGGCGACCACGGTGATGCGAAGCTCATCCTCTAGGTCAGCGTCCACCACCGCACCGAAGATGATGTTGGCCTCAGGATGGGCAGCCTCGCGCACGATCTCCGCCGCTTCATTCACTTCATGCAGGGTGAGATCGGCGCCCCCAGTAACGTTGAAGAGAATGGACTTGGCTCCCTCGATGCTCACGTCGAGGAGCTCGCATGTCACCGCCCGCTGCGCCGCCTCCACGGCCCGCTTGTCGCCCTTGCCCAAGCCAATGGCCATCAGAGCCGCGCCCCCGTTGTGCATGATCGCCTTAACGTCGGCGAAGTCCAAGTTTATCAATCCAGGAACCGTGATGAGTTCGGATATGCCCTGTACGCCCTGACGCAAGACGTCGTCCGCCACGGCGAAGGCAGTGTTCATGGGGGTCTTGTTGTTCACCACCTGGAGCAGACGGTCATTGGGGATCACGATGATGGTGTCCACATTCTCCTTCAGTTTGGCCAGGCCCTCCTCGGCAACCTGGGCCCGCCGTCGGCCCTCGAAGGAGAATGGCTTGGTTACCACCGCCACCGTGAGAGCCCCGGCCTCTCGGGCGATCCTGGCCACCACCGGTGCCGCTCCCGTCCCGGTCCCGCCTCCCTCGCCCGCGGTGACAAACACCATGTCGGCGCCCTGGAGCACCTCGTAAAGCTCGTCCGCGCTCTCCTCAGCCGCCTTCTGCCCCATCTCGGGGTCGCCCCCCGATCCCATACCCTTGGTGACCTTGTCGCCGATCCTGATTCGAGTGGGCGCCTTCGAAAGCATCAGGGCCTGCCCGTCCGTGTTGACGGCGATGAACTCCACCCCCTTGACGCCCGCCTCAATCATCCGGTTGACAGCATTAGTGCCCCCGCCGCCCACTCCGATGATCCTTATCTGTGCGAAGTTCTCCGGCTGCTCCTGTTTGGCCATGCCCCCGTCTCCTTACCCTCGTCTCCTCATCCTCGTCCCTGCGCAGCTAGCTGCCCGGGCCCCGGCAGGGTCTGACCCCACTCAACCGGGCAAGAGCCCCCTCAGCACCCTACCCATCTTGCCCAGCAGCCCCACGTCCACCAGTTCATCCGTCGGCTCCGGCCGCCGCATTCCCCACAGCAATAGCCCAGCGCCCGTCGCATGGGCCGGCTCCCCGACCACGTCGATCAGCCCTTCCACTCTCTGGGGCGTCAGCACCCGAACGGGCATCCCCAGCACCTCGGCGCCCAGCTCAGCTATGCCAGGGAGATTGGCAGTACCCCCGCACAGAGCCACACCCGCCGAAAGAAGGCCATCGTAGGAAGAGCGCCGCAGTTCCCGGAGCACTATGCTGAAGATCTCTTCCACCCGCGCCTCTACGATCTCCACCACAGCCCCTCGGGGGATCTCGCAGCTCCCATTCCGGTTAAAGCCCGGAACCCGGACCCGCTCACCAGCCTCCACCTCGGCCGGTCGGCAATGCCCAAAGCGAAGCTTCACGTCTTCGGCTACCTCTATCGGGCAGTGAAGCCCCACGGCCAAATCACCTGTGATGTGATTGCCGCCGGTAGGAATGGCGGCCGTGTGCCAGACACCGCCGTTCAGGTATACCGCAATATCGGTCGTCCCGCCGCCTATGTCAACCAGAGCAATGCCCATGTCTCGCTCGCTCTCGGTCAGGGTGGCCTCACCCGAAGCAAGTGACGAGAGGATGAGCCCAGCCACTTCGATGCCCACGTCGTCTATGCACCGGACGACGTTGCGCACGCTACTGGCCAGAGCGGTAACCACGTGCACCTCGGCCTCCAGCCTGTAGGCCGCCATCCCAATCGGATCTCTGACCTGGACATTGCCGTCAAGCCAGTAGCCCCGAGGGACTACGTGAAGCACCTGGCGCTCGGGGGGCAGCGACACCGTCCTGGCCTCGGCCAGAGCCCGGTCCACGTCCTCGGCTTCCACTCCTCGCAGAGGACGGGATACGGCCGCTTCCCCCCGAGCGTTGTGGGATAGTATGTGCGGACCGCCCACCGACACGTACGCACGATCTACCCGCGCACCGGCGCCCCTCTCCACCAGGCGGACTGCCTCGGCGACGCTCTCGGTCACTGCCCTGAGGTCGGCCACGATGCCTCTGTCCACCCCACTGCTAGCCACCACTCCCGCGCTCACGACGCGGACGGCGCCACCGTCGGGTACTCCCACCAAAGCTGCCACTTTGGTGGAACCGATGTCAATGGCCGCTACCGATCGCCTCACTGGCCAATCCTGCACAAGGTCACCCGCCACGGCCTACAGCCGATCTTGGCTCCCACACCCGCTCGCGCCGACGCCCTCACTGGTAGTAAGCTCCTTCCACCGAGGAGAGATCTATGAACGCCGGCATGTGCCGCTGGGCATCGAGGTCCCGTTCCAGCGCCGCCAGCATCTGCAGCTTCAGGTCCAGATCGGCTGCGTCTCCCAGGTAGATGGGGTACCCGCGTTCGGACCGGATCTCGAACCCTCGTCCGGCACGGTATAGGTACTCGGTGCGCTCGGGAAAGGCAGCCCTCATAGCAGTCAAGCCGGTCAGCACCCGTCCCGGCAAGCTGGGTGCCCCGGAGTCGGCTCCCACCAACTGCATCACCGGCAGCCCCTCGGCTGTTCCGTAGGGC
>JABLXR010000048.1 GCA_013178015.1 Anaerolineae bacterium | reverse complement strand
CCTGGCCCTGAGCCTGCTCAAGCAAGACACCACCATCAAGGCCGGTATCAAGGCCAAGCGCAAGGCCGCTGGCTGGAATGAGGACTACTTACTTAGCCTCATAAACCAATAAGATGCAATCGCCCTCGGAGGCAAGGAGCTCGCCCCAAGCTGAGCGAAGGGGCGGGCTCTTGGTGGGGCCGGGCCTCTCCCAATTGGCTGGGCATCCATAGCACGCCAATTCGGCCTGCGCCACTGCTATGTGGACGGCCTGCCTCTCCTTCCTCAGCCGTCTCCCACTTGACCAAGGCCGTCCCAGCCGATAGTGTGCCGACAGGGCCGTTGGGCGCCCGGACTGCCTGCGGTCGAAGCAGAGCGTTCCTAGCTCACTGACCGGGCTCGCAGCCCAGGAGGGGAGGGAGCTGGTAGGCCAGCGTCGTCATCGTGAAGAACAACTTCCGCAACGTTCCCGAGACCGCCCTATCCGGCGCCGAGCTCCTCAGCCCGGCCAACACCAACGTCGAGCAGTACTTCATCAGGCAAGGCTAGAGTCCGCCAGCGCTCACCAGACCGCCAGGTCTCTGCTGCCTGGCGGTCTCGGCTTGCGCCGGAGAGCGCCCTAGCCGTCCAAGGAGGCCAAACGTGAAAGACAGGCGCATCGTCTTCCCGGGCTCGTGGCAAGCCCAGTGGGAGGACATCGAGATCCCCGACCGACCAGAACCCGGCAGGCTTCTGGTCGAGGCTACTCTCAACGTGATCAACTACGGCACCGTGATGGCCATCTACACCGGCACCCATATCAACATCAACAAGCCAGGCGTGTGGCCCAGCTATCCCCACTATCCCTCCGGCCACACCGTGGGAGTGGTGCGGGCGGTGGGCGAGGGAGTGGAGGGCTATCGCGCGGGCGACCGGGTGGCCTTCGGTGGGGAGTACAGCCGCTTCCACGTGCTTGACCTGAGCGCCAGGAGACCGCTCAGGATACCCGAGGGCGTGTCAGACCTGGAAGCAGTCGTCGCCGCTCACGCCTCCATCTCGCTGAACGGGATCCGGCTGGCCCGTACCACTTTGGGCGAGCGGGCCATCGTCTTCGGCGCCGGCATCATCGGGCTGTCCGCAGCGTTGTACGCCCTCGCAGCTGGAGCGGCACCGGTCGTGGTCGTGGATCCGCTCGACTCGCGGCTGGAGATAGCCAGAGACTGCGGTGTGGACTACACCCTTAACCCCGAGCGGGTGGACGTGGAGGCAGAGGCCAGGGCTCTCACAGAGGGGAATGGGTTCGAGGTGGTGATCGAGGGCACCGGCGTCCCCACCGTGCTCACCACCGCCCTAAGAGTGGCAGGCCGGATGGGCCGAGTGGTCATCCTGGGCAGCCCACGAGGAACGGTAGAGCTCGACACCTACAACGACATCCACCGCGGTGGGATCTCCGTCATCGGGGCCCACTCGCGCACGGCGGCGGAGCAGGAGAATTCATACTACCCCTGGACCACGCAGAGGAATATCCAGGCTGGATGGGAGCTGATCAAGCACGGTCGGCTCAGCTTCGCGAGGCTGGTGACTCACCGCATCAAGGGCGCAGAGAGCGCGGACCTCTTCGAGCACCTGGCCAAAGAGCGCGACAAGTACCTGGGCGTGGTCATGGAGTGGGGGGAGTAGAGGCGGGGAGCGAAGGCCCTTATCCCCTGGCCCCTTCTCCCACTTTGTGAGAGAAGGGGGAGACTCGACTCCCTCTCTCCTACGAAATGGGAGAGGAGTCAGGGGGTGAGGGTCCTCTCTCCACTCCCAACAGCCCCGGCAATTCCACCAGCGAGCGAATCTCCCGCAGGCCGGGCATCGAAGCGGGAGCAGGCTTGCCCTCGCGGTTCAGCCATACCGCCTGGAGTCCAGCGTTCAGTGCCCCGATGACGTCGTTGTCCCAGGAGTCGCCCACGTGAAGGATCTCGTCCGCCTGGCAAGCCGCCCGTGCCATAGCAAGGCCAAACAGCCTAGGGTCCGGCTTCGTGAACCCCTGTTCCTGGGCCATAACCACGAAGTCGAACACGCCCGCCAGCCCGCAGCGCTCGGGATTGGTGTTGCCGTTGGTCAGCAGGCCCAATCGGTAACGGCCCCTTAGGCGCTGAAGCGCCGGCAGGACATCTTGGTACAGCTCGATGTCGCGGAAGCGGTGGTGTAGATAGAGCGCACACAGCCGGCGCGCCAGTGCCTCATCCGGGTGCCCAATCCCCCTCAGGGTCTCCCGGAACGCTTCCAGCCGCCCTTCCTCCAGGGACAGGCGCTTCGAGGACGCAGCTACTCGGTCGCGGATGCGGATCAGCTCCTCTACGTCCAGACCCGCCGCGGCCGAGCCCACCTCGCGGCGCATCTCTTCCAGCGCCAGAGCGAGCGAGTGACGCATGGCCCGCTCGAAGTCCCAGAGAGTACCGTCAGCGTCAAAGGAAATGGCGCGGACGTCGCGCAGGCTCATGCGGCAGCCGTCCTCGTGGGCGTCCTCGCCATGAACGCCAGCGTCTCCTCCCAGGTGCCCACGGCCGTGGTGGCCCCCAGGCCGGTCACGCACATGGCGCCCACGGCGTTGGCCAGCCGCGCAGCGCCCACCGAGTCCAGGCCGTTCAGAATGCCGGCGATGAACCCGGCGGTGAAGGTATCGCCCGCCCCGCAGGTATCCACCGGGTCAACGTCGAAGGCGGGGACGTACCGGCCCTCGTCCCCTGCTCCCGCCACATAGCACCCCCGCTCCCCCAACTTGATGCAGACCGTCCCCACCCCCCGCGCCAGCAGGAAGGCGGCCATGTCCTCGGGCACACCCGACCCGGTCATGCCGAGGGCCTCGGCCTCGCTGGGCAGGAAGTAGTCCACGTGGGGCAGGATGGGCTCGAGCACCTCCAGTCGGTTGCCCTTCCCATCCACCGCCGTGTCCACGAAGGTGATGGCCCCTAGCTCCCGAGCCCAGCGCAGAAGCTCGGCCATCGGCTGGCCGTCCAGCCGAGGCAGGAGGAAGGCCCCACCCACGTGCACCGCCCTGGCACTCTCCAACCGCTCCCAGGGGACATCGCCCAGGGACAGGTTCTGGGTGGCGCCCGGATGATGGATGAAGGAGCGCTCGCCCCGCTCGTTGACCACCACCACCGAGAGAGACGTGCGCGCCGACGGATCGCGGACCATCAGATCGGTACGCACCCCATTGCGGGCGAGGAGATCGAGCACGATGTCACCCGTGCGGTCCTGACCCACGCGCCCCACCGTCGCCACCGACAGCCCCAGCCGGGCCAGGGCGATGGCGCAGTTGTTGCTGCACCCACCCGTCTGCAGTTCGTACTCGTCAATGATCTCCAGCCCGCCCGGCGGGGGCAGCCGCCGCACCGGCTTCACCAACAGGTCTACGCAGAAGTTCCCCACACTCAACACGTCCAGGGGAACCTCTCCCCTGGGAAGACAGGCGAAGCTTCTCTCCCCCCTTCCTTCACCGGGAAGCCCGCCATCTGGCGCACCCAGATGGCGTGGATGGGAGGTTAGGTTGTCTTCCCTCACGTCAGCGCCGCCCGCAGTTCCTCGTGTTCGCGGGCGTACTCGTACAGGCCCACGCCCGCTCGGAAGGCTTCAGCTGCCTGCTGCATGGCCTTGGTACCCGCCGCTATGCCCATAGGATGCGAGGTGATCCCCGTCCCGGCCAGGACCATGACGTCCAGGCCGAAGATGTCCAGGTTCTGGGGCAGGTTCGAGGGCTTCAGCCCTCCCGAGATGGCCGGAACCATGTCCTTGATCCCTGGCAGCGGCTCGACCATTACGTTCTTCAGGCTAAGCAACTCCTCGCGGGTGCCGCCTACCATGTAGCCGCCTACGGTGCTGATGCGGAAGTAGTCGCCCCCCAGCAAGCGGGCGAACTTGGCCACCACGTTGGCATCCACGCCCTGGTTGGGGGCCCGGCTGAAGGCCTCCTTGCCCCCGCAGTGAGCGTAGATGGGCACCATGAAGTCCGTGTCCCGCGCCAGCGCCTCCAGCGACCAGAAGCCGGCGGCGAAGAAGTTGACCATGAGGGCGTTGGCACCGTTCGCCAGGGCAATGCGAGCGTTGTCCTTGAGCCTGTCGGGGTTGCTGGTGATGTGAGGGGCGTACAGGACTTCCTGGCCGGTCTTGTCCCTGGCCTTCTCTAGCGCCGCCGAGACCTTGCGCACCCGCTCGCCCAGGGGGCAGTAGGGCACGTTGAGCATCTTCTCGTCGTCCTTGATGAACCGCACCCCGCCCAAGGCCGCCTGGTAGCAGATCTCGGCCACCTCGTCGGGGGTGAGCCCGGCAGTGGGCTTGACGATGGTGCCCACGATGAGCTCGCCCGGCCTCACTCCCAGCAGCTCCCGGGTGCCCTCGATGCCAAACCGGGGGCCGGGGAAGTAGCGCAGCGCCTGGTCCGGCACGCGGAAGTCGAGCAACCGCGACTTCTCATAGGTGGTCAGGGCGTGAGTGCCACCGCCCACCATGGTAAGCCAGAGGCTAGGATAGGCCGCCTCCTCCAGGTTCATGTTGATGAGAGGGAACAAGACCGAGACGGTGCCCTTGCCCGGCTCAACTTCGTTCACCTCGTAGACCTCTCCGCGGCATTCCTTGAACAGGGCCGTGGGCTCTCCCGGCCCCTGCCAGGCCCCGGTGGTCTCCAGCTCCACCATGTGCTCGGCCACCCGTCGCAGGTCGCCCTCGGTCTCGATGTAGTAGGTGGCGAGAACGGCATCGCCCAGGCTGTGAGGCATTGCCCCTCCTCCGGTCGCTCATGCTTGGCCCCGGTGACCCCGCGGCCCCCTCATTATACCCCCCCGAGCCCGGCTGGAAACGCACGGCAGCCAAGCGAACGCTGTGACTTCGCAGCCGTACGCTGAGTATGCTGCACGAACCAACAAGACTCAGCGGACGTCAGTGTCATGCCAGCGTAATCGGGGGCCCATTCTCCTGCCGCTTTACATCCCGCCGCGGTCTGGTATAAAGGCCCGCGAGAGCCAGGGTGGGTTACGGCGGACAGGGGGAAACCCCACTACTGGCAACCTGTCCCCTATGACCTATCCCCTATAACCTACAACCTGCCTAGGAGGCGTGAAGATGGCTGAGTACGGTGTAGGCATCGTCGGTACGGGCTGGGTCGCTGGCGAGCACATGCGTGCCTGGTGTGCTAACCCGCATACGGAGCTGCTGGGCGTGGTGAGCCGGACCCGTGCCGGGGCGGAGCGCAAGGTTCAGGAGGTAGGCGTTTCCTGCAAGATATACGATTCCTACGAGGACATGCTCGCCGATCCTCGAATAGACATCGTCTCCATCTGTACCCCGCCCAACCTGCACGTGGAGCAGGCGGTGGCGGCAGCCAAGGCAGGCAAGCACATCTGCCTGGAGAAGGCCATCGCCATTGATCTCGAGGGACTCCGTACCCTCCGGGACGCCGTGCGCCAGGCAGGCGTCAAGACAGTGGTCTCCTTCGTGTTGCGCTGGAACCCCATGTTCGAGACGGTCAAGGCCCAGCTGGCCGACGGCACCATAGGTCGGGTGTTCTACGCCGAGTCCGACTACTACCACGGCATCGGCCCCTGGTACGCCCAGTTCCCCTGGAACGTGAAGAAGTCGGTGGGTGCCAGCTCCCTGCTCTCGGCCGGCATCCACGCCGTGGACGCCTTGCGCTGGTTCCTGGGCTCCGAGGCCACCGAGGTGAGGGCTTACTCCGTGCGCAGCAATCACCCTCCCTTCGACGCCTACGAGTACGATCCCACTCAGGTGCAGATCATCAAGTTCGCCAACGGCGCTATCGGCAAGGTGGCTTCATCCATCGAGAACGTGAGCCCTTACGTCTTCAACGTCTTTCTGCTGGGCGACAAGGGCACCATCAAGGACAACCTGATCTGGTCTCCCTCGAAGTACCCGGGCCAGAGAGGATGGGCCACCTACCCCACCATTCTCCCCGACAGCGGCGACGTCACTCATCACCCGTTCCAGCTCGAGATAAACCACTTCGTGGACTGCATCATCAACGACAAGGAGTCGCACACCAACGTCGAGGATGCGGTCAAGACGCACGAACTAGCCATGGCGGCCGACATGTCGGCGGAGCGGGGTGGCGAAGCGGTCAAGCTGCCGCTCCTGGACTGAGGCCGAGTCCCCCTTCGCCCGCAGGCCAGGATGAGCCCGAAGCCATCCTGGCCTGCACCCTGGGTGCTCTTCGTCATCATCATGGCCGTGACCCTGGTCACCTTCCGGGTGTCCAGTCGCCGAGTCTACTACGCCGGCGGGTAGAACCGCACGACCCGGCGTCCGTCACCGGCTCCGCGCTGGACTCATCTCAGCCAGCCGCCGGAACGCCGACGGCTCCGGGCCGTGCTCCAGGCGCTCTCGTATCGCCGCCGCGCACTACTCCGGCGTCTGCGTCGAAGTGTCCACCTCCAGATCGTAGATGCCGGGGAGGTGGACTGCCCTGTGGCACCGGAGCACGGGCTCCGGCACCGGGGGCATCAGGGAACTCGCCGGCGAGGTAGCCGGAAGCCCGACGGCGCTCCACGATGGCCTCCAGGGAGGCAGCGCACCCCCACGAACAGAACCGGCAGGCCCTGCAACCGCCGGGCGCAATCGGGCAAAATGCCTCGGGGGACAGAACAGGCATCGTTGCGGCCCACATCCATCACCGCGTTCAGCCTCGGGTTCATCCGTACGCTGTCGAACGTATCCTGGATGGCAGCGACAATGCTCGACTTGCCGGATCGGGGAGCGCCGTTGAGGTTGACGATCTGTCCGGGCGGCTTCCTCTGTGCCATGGGATCCCCTCAGAATGTCACGCAGATGGCGCCAATGCACGCTGATCCCCCCTTAGTTCCTCTGCTAATGATCAGCGCCAGTCAGCGTAGTATCAGCGGCATCAGCGTTCTATCGCCGCTCCGGCCACGAGACCTGATCTAGCGGATACACCGGCCGTCGCAGCCGCCGGTACTCGTAGGCGGAGAAGTCCGGCCGGTGCACCCCGGGCGTGTCCATGTCGAAGATGCGCTCGGCCAGGTCCTGATAGGTGCTGCGAAAGTGGACCGCCGACTTCAGGGCCACGATGCGACGACGAGTCGGCTCGATGCCGACACTGCGTAGGAGCTCCGCGTCCAGAGGTTGCAGCCGCCGCTCAGTGACCACCACCTCCACGCCTCCCACCACCAGCACCACAGTCCGGCCCATGTGTGCCCTGACTCCACGGGACATGGGGCCCTGCCCGACAAAGCTGCCATCGGAGATGAGCCGGACGTATCCGGTCAGGTGTACCGGCGGCCCGTGACGGTCGTCCGTCTTGCCCCCCAGGTCCAGGGTAACGCTGTTGCCCACCCCGGCCTCGACTGCCATAGCGACGGCCTCCGGGTCGGCGATGATGGCCACCACCGCGTCCTGCGCCTCCCTCTCGATCAGCTCCCGCAGGATCACGGTGCCATCGCAGGGGCCCCCGCCCCCCGGGTTGTCCGAGCCGTCGGCCAGCACCACCAGCCCCCTGGCCCGAGTCTGGGCGTACTCGATGGCCTCGGCCACCGGGGTCAGCTCCACCTGGAACTCGTCCCGGCGGTCCCAGACGGCCTGGGCCATCTCCACTGCCGTGGCCTCGGCCAACGTCCGGTCGCCGTCAGCAGTGACCAGCACCGACACGCCGACGTCGCGGACGTCGGCGAAGGGGAAGCCCAGGGCCAGAGTCACGTTGGCGATGCCTGGCCGCGCCTCTATCTCGCGAGCCAGAGACAGCAGCGAAAGCATGGGTTGCCGCAGAGTGCACTGCTTGGGCGGCATGGTCACAAGCGGCAGTTGCCGATAGGCCATGGTAGGCTTAAGGCGTCCTTCGAGGATGGCAGCCAGCAGGCCGGCAGCCTCCACGCCCCGCTCGTAGATGTCGCTGTGGGGGTACTCGTCGTAGCCCACGAGCACGTCCGCCTGCCGCGCCATCTCGGCCGTGACGTTGGCGTGCAGGTCCAGCGTCACCACGATGGGCACGTCCGGCCCGACGACGCCTCGGACCGCCGTCAGGAGGTCCCCCTCTACGTCCTCAATGTCCTCGCTCACCATGGCCCCGTGAAGGTGGAGCAGCACTCCGTCGCAGGCCCCTGCTTCCCGCATCCGACGCAGGAGCAGGTCGCGCATGAACTCGTAGGCGTCCTGCCGCACCGTGCCGCCGGGAGTGGCGAAGGTCCACATCAGCAATTCGAGGTCTAGGCCGTGCTCGCGAGCCCCATCCAGGAAGCCCCCGGCCATGGAGCGCGTGCCCTCGAACTCGCCCACGATGGCCTGGCCTGAGCCGAAGCCCGACCCGTCACCAGGGTCGGGCCCGGGCGACGCGCGCCGGAAGTCCTCCAGCGTGGTGGGTACGGCAGAGAAGGTGTTAGTTTCGTGGGCAACGCAAGCGCCCAACACGCGCATGTCCTGCTCCTCACGCATGAAACCCTGACGGTACGCTGATTCCCGCTAGGATTCTTTCACTATCCCTCGCCGACCAGCGTAGGCCAGTGTCTCATCAGCCTCATCACTGTGCTATCCCTCACCTCTTGGCACTCCCGGCTAGAACATGGGGCACATACGCGGGAACCTTTAGGGCTGATCGAGGATACTACTGATGGAGGATCCTCTCAACACACGCATCCCCAGAGGTGGAGTGTGGACGAAAGCGAAGCCATCGCACGGCTTAGGGAGGGCGACATCGGTGGCCTGGAAGTCCTGGTGAGCCGGTACCAGGTACGGGCTACGCGAGCCGCCTACCTGATCACCGGTGATCGGGCAACCGCCGAGGACGTGGTCCAGGAAGCATTTGTGCGAGCTTACGAGCGCATCGCCCAGTTCGACCCCAGGCGGCCATTCGGCCCCTGGTTCTTGCGCAGCGTGGTCAACGCGGCCGTCAAGACCGCCGCTCGGGAGCAGCGGCAGCTTCACGATGCCGATCGAGCAGCTCAGGACGAGATCGAGCTGGACGATCTCACCGTAGACCCGAACCCAGGCCCTGAGGAACTGGTGGAACACGTCGAGCTGTCCCAGTCCATAGGTGAAGCCCTGCAGAGGCTCTCTCCTCCGAGACGGGCCGCTATCGTGCTCCGGTACTACCTCGACCTAACCGAGCCCGAGATCGCCGGTCGGCTGCGATGGCCCCTGGGAACGGTCAAGCGGCGTCTACACGACGCGCGCAGGCACCTACGCACGTTGCTGACCAGCACTGTTACCCACCACGCCGGCACTGACCCTAGGCGGAAGCAGGCTCGATTCGGCCCCAGGCACGCGGCCTCGGGGATAGAACCAGGAGGCAAGCTGTGAAGGAACAACCTGACAAGCAGTCTGTCGGCACAGCCCTAGAGGCGTACGCCGCTACCGCCATACCCAACCGTCTCGACCTGTGGCCCATAATCTCAGAGCGTCTGCAGTCGCGACCGCGCACCGTTCGGGCTGAGGAGAGGTATCGCTCCCGCCAGCGTTGGGCTCTGGGCCGGCCTGCAGTGGCGGTCGGTGCCGCCATCCTGCTGACGGCGGTCCTGCTGCTCGCCGGCCTGCCGCCAGCCCAGCATCAGGGGGCATCGGCGCAGGGAGTCCTCAACGACTTGGCCGAGGTGGCCGCCATACAGGTTCAACTGGAGCCCCAGCAACCGGTGGACCTGACGGGCGCCAAGAACGCGTATCGCTACACCCGGTCCGAGGGAGCGCACCTGGTGATGATGGAAGGCAGAAACGGTCGACCCGTGGTGGCGCTGGTTCCCCGCTCCCGCGAGTTGTGGGTGGCGCCCGATGGTTCAGGCAGGATCCGAGAGACGTTCGACGGACCCATCTTCCTGGCCGAGTGTGACCGGGCCCACTGGCAGGCCTCGGGATCGCCGTCCTTCGATCACGCCATCAACCAGGACTTCGGACCGGGAGGTCTGCACTACGAGGACTTCGCCAGTCTGCCCACCGACCCTGAGGCCCTGGCTGTTGCCATCCGTGCCCAGGCCGAACACGCCGATCCTCCTGTCGACGCCGGGATGTTCGTTATCGTGGGGGACCTGCTGCGACAGCCGGGGGCACCCCCAGAGCTTCGGTCTGCGCTCTACAAGGTGGCGGCCCAGATCCCAGGTGTGGAGCTGGTCGGCGAAGTCACCGACCACGCCGGGCGATCTGGAATCGCGGTTGCCATGAGGACCGAGTTTGGGGGAGCAGCAGAGCGCTTCACCCTGATCTTCGATCCGACCACGTCCGCCCTTCTCGCCGAGGAGAGAGTTCTGCTGGAACCAGCCGACTGGACCGGTGCTAACCCACCCGCAATCATCGGCTACGAGACGTATCTGGAATCGGGGACGGTGACCAGGCTCCCGTGATCGGGCCGGCCTGACGCCCACCACAACTCCACCCAGACGAGGCCGGGGATGATGACCCGAGCGGACCATTCCCGGCCTCCTGGCCTGTGCGGGCCATCCGCTGCCCATACGCGATCAGCGTAGATCAACGCCTCAACAGCTTGATCAGCGTGCTATTCCCCCAACGGCACCAGCGGCAGGGCGATGTGCGACGGATGCTCAGGGTCGTGGTAGATGGCCTGGTGGGCCAGCATCCGGCGCCGCTCCCTCCCGATCGGGCCGCCGGTGTTGGGGTTCACGTCGAACCGGGGGAAGTTGCTGCTGGAGACGTCCACCCGGATGCGATGCCCCGCCCTGAACACGTTACTGGTCGGGTACAGAGCGAAGCGGAACTCCTCCACCTTCCCCAGCTGCAGCAGCGTCGGCCTCTCGTCCGAGTGGCGGTAGCGCGCCCGGATGATGGAATCGGTCAGGTTGAGGGCGAATCCATCGGGGTAGTCCTCCCCGGGCGGGTAGACGTCCAGTAGCTTAGCGGTGAAGTCGGTGTCCAGTGCCGAGGAAGAGGCATAGAGGGTCACCTCGATGGGCCCGGTGACCTCCAGGTCCTCGCTTAGAGGCTCGGTCTGGAAGGTGAGCACGTCGGGCCGGGAGTTCAGGGGCAGGTCGCCCTCGGTCCCCATGAACCGGGGATCGCCCCGCTGGTCGTAGCCCCCCGGAAGCAGGAAGGGATCCCCGGCGGAGATGTTGCCCCCGATGGTGGGCACAGGGTCGGCCGGGTCGAAGGTGTAGCGGCTAGGCTCGGAGACGGCCGGCGGCTCAGGGCTCAGGCCGCCGCCGTAGTGCAGGTAGAACGGGGTCTTGCGGGCGCGGGCCAGGGGCCATTCGTTCTCAAAGCGCCAGTAGCCCCCGTGCTGCAGGCGTCCGTTGACGTCCTTGCGACCGCTGCCGCCGCCCATCACGAAGATGATCACCGGCTGCTCCCGGTCTATCCCGTTGTCCTCCCCCTTGAGTACGTGATCGAACCAGCGCCGGTGGAAGTAGTTGAGGTCGTCGAGCTTGGATTGGGGGCCGAAGTCCACGTCTCCGGCGTAGGTGACCGTATCCCCACCGTGGGTCCAGGGCCCCATGATGAGCTTGTGGAGCGACCTCTTCCGCCGACGGAGCTCGACGAAGTTCTCGCAGGTGCTGCGGGCGTAGCTGTCGTACCAGCCACCCATGTAATAGGTAGGGACATCGGCGTGCTGGTCATAGTAGTGGGAGATGGCGTAACCCCGCTGCTGCCAGTACTCGTCGTAGTCGCCGTGGGTGAGCACGTCTCGGATCCACCGCTCGTAGCTGGGCAGGAACCGAAGGGGGCTGACACTCGGCTCCAGCGGCAGCCGGCGCAGCCACAGGTCGGCCCGGGCGTAAGCGGCCTGAGCGGCGGACCTGATCCTCGCGTCTGCCTGGGCCTCGCGGCTGGTGGTGGCCATGCGGAAGGCGTAGATGACGAAGCGCAGCTCCATGGCGCCATTGTGCCGCATGGAGGCGTGGTGGTAGTTGTGGGCTCCCACTCTCGGCACCATGGCCGACAGATGGGGCGGGTTCAGGGTGGCCAGGGCGCTCTGATCACTAGCGCAGTAGCTGGCGCCCATGGTGCCCACCTTGCCGTTGCACCAGGGCTGTTTGGCGATCCACTCCACCGTGTCGTAGCCATCCGGGGCCTCGTGGGCGAAGGCATACCACTCCCCCTCCGACCGGTAACGGCCCCGCACGTCCTGAGCCACGAAGACGTAGCCGTGGCGGGCGAAGTAACGCCCTCTGTCAATGCAGCCCACCTTGTCGTAGGGCGTGCGCTCCAGGATCACCGGGTACGCGCCCGGAAGCGGCGCAGCCTCCCGGGCCGGCTGATAGATATCGCAGGCAAGCCGGACGCCATCGCGCATGGGGACGAAGACATCATGCCGCTCGTAGACATCGGACGAGATGGGAGTGGAGGGAGCGCGACCGCATGGGTCGAGAGCAGGGAGTGTCATGAGGCCTCCTGGCACAACTGACACGTGACGCGTGACCCATAACCACGAGTTGGCCGCCGGTCACGCGTCACGTGTCACGTGTCACTACTTGGGCAGGTCCACCCACCGATCCGGCGCGTTCAGGGCGGCGACGCCCGCCTCCACCAGGGCCATGATCTCCAGGGTCTGCTCCTTGGGCACTTCGGGCTTGCCGCTGTCGAAGAAGCGCAGCATGGCCTCGACCAGGCCCGGGTAGAAGTCAGGCATTTCGTTGATCACCGCAGCCTGGTTGTCGCCGTACAGAGCTGCGAACTGGAAGGGGAAGGGCTGGGCCTGGGTGATGCAGCCGCGCCGCCCGTCCGGGTAGTCCACCACCGTCACCCTGGCGGCGTCGTTGCCCACCTGCATCAGGCGGGTGGCCCCCGTGCCGATGGCCATGACCATCATCTCGAACATGTGCACCGAGTATTCCTCGTAGCTGCGCCCTCCCCCGCGCGTGGCTACGAAACTGACTCGCTTGCCCGCCATGTCCTCGTGCACAACTCTCTGGATGGCGCTTCCGAAACGAAGGGCGGAGGAGGACATCAAGGGCGTGCCGTGTTGCTCTGCCTTATCGAACATCCTCTTGGCCGCTGCCAGAGAGGGAGCGAACGTCTTGTCCACGTAGACTGGCTTGCCCGAACGCAGAGGCAGGTCAGCCAGCTCCTCGTGCACCTCCGGGTTGCTGGGGGCGAGGACGGCCAGGCAATCGCACTCCTCTACCACCTGCTCGAGGCTGGAGGCTACCCCTACGTTGTGCTCCCGGCACCACTCCTCCAACGACTTCTTCCCCTCCCCCGGCGCCTTCTCCCAAGCCAGGGCCAGCCGAAAGCGATCAGCCTGAGTGGACTGAGGTATGAGACGAGCGTAGGTGTTGGAGTGAAACTCGTCTATGTGCAGGTCAATGAACCCGATATTCTTCACGTCTTCCTCCTTGTGCAGCTGCTGCGCCGCGATGATAGCACGCGAGCACCGATCGTGTAAGGGCTGCTCTCCACAGAACAGGAGCGAAGCACAGGCAGGCCCGGAGCCGACGCAGGTGAGCCGTGCACTCAGCCAGCGGCTTCACCCGGGACTTGGGGACGCTGGCGAGGCGATGATCACCTCGATCCCCGCCGCTTCCAGAGCCGATCTCTGGTTTGCCGACAGCTGCTCGTCGGTCACAACGGCGTGGATGCTCGTAATGGGGGCCGTTTGAGCAAAGTAGACCGCACCATACTTGGAGGAGTCAGCCACCAGACACACACGTTTGGCCACCCGCATCATGGCCCGCTTCACCTCGGCCTCGCGCAGGTCGGGCTCGGTGAGACCGCGATCTGGAGAGAAGCCCGCGGTGCTGAGGAACAGCAGGTCCGCTGACATACGGCTGAGGCTCTCGGTCACCATGGGTCCGACGGTGCAGAGCTCGGGCCCCTTCACCTCTCCCCCCAAGAGGATGGCCGACACCTCCGTATGGGCGGAGAGCTCGGAAGCGACGGGCAGAGCATTGGTGACCGCCGTGACGCGCCTGGCAGCCAAATGCCTAGCTACTTCCAGCGTCGTGGTGCCGGCATCCAAGATGATGACTTGCCCATCGTGGACCATCCCAGCAGCAGTGCGACCGATCGCGACCTTCGCCTGCCGACTCTCCCGTCCGCGCTCGGCAAACGACCGCTCGAACAGGAGAGCGCTGTTGACGTGCACGGCGCCACCGTGGATCCGCTTCACCAGCCCCTGATTCGCCAAGGTCTCCAGGTCCCGTCGGATGGTCATCTCGGACACGGAGAGGAGGCGGCTCAATTGGGCGACGCTCAGCACCCCGCTATCCGACTGGGAAAGCAGACGCACGATCTCGGATTCCCTCTCTTGCTTGAGCATGGCGGGCTACTCCTGACCGGGTCACCTCATGCAAGATAGCACAGCATTCGAACAAGAACGAACCTCACACCAGTCTGCCATCTCAGGGGCACCCAGCACCAGCGTGTCAAAGCCTCCGCCCCCGCCCCTCGGGCTCTCCCTCGCCGACCGTCGCTGGCCACTAGGCATCGGGAGGTACGTCACCTATTGACGGGGCGCCTTGCCTGCAGTATACTGGCTGTGTGATTCTGTGTGGACTCGCACGGAGTCGCACAGAACAGCCGGTCGCGGCGGGGGGCAGACTCAGCCATGGCAACCTGGGCGGATGTGGACGTTGACAGCGTGCCGCGGATTGTGACTTCACCTCCTGGCCCCAGATCGCGAGCCCTGCACGACCGGGCCAGCCGCATCATGAAGGGCTACAGCTCGCAGGTGCGCCTCTTCCCCGTGGCCTTCGAGAAGGGTCACGGTGTCACCCTGACCGATGTGGATGGCAACACCTACCTCGACTTCTCTTCGGGCATCTACGTCACCAATCTGGGCCATTGCCACCCCAAAGTAAGCGAGGCTGTGGCCCGCCATGCCCACACCTTGATGAACTGCCATGACTTCACCACTCCCATAAAGACGGCCCTCCTGGAGCGCCTGGCTAGCCTGGGCATGGGCCAAGGCGAGGCCAAGCTCAACGGCGTCCAACTCTACGATTCGGGCACGACAGCAGTGGAGGCGGGCCTCAGAGTCATGCGCGCTGCCACCGGCGGGCTCGAGTTCATCTCGTTCCATCAGGACTTTCACGGCAAGACCATGGGGGCGGTGAGCCTGGGGCGGATGGACGCCAGTCAGGGGCTACGGGCTCCTGGGTTCTACCTGGTCCCTCGGCCACACTGCTACCGCTGCCTGTTCGGCTTGGAGCGGGCCACGTGCGGTCTGCGCTGCGTAGACTTCATCCGCACCGTGATCGCCGAGGAGACCTCGGGCCGGCTGGCGGGTGTAGTCCTGGAGCCCATCCAGGGGTGGGCCGGCAGCGTGGTGCCGCCCGAAGGATTCGTGCCCGCCCTCAAGGCCCTCTGCGATGAACACGGAGCACTGCTGCTTGCCGATGAGGTGCTGACGGGCATGGGACGCACCGGCCGCATGTTCTGCATGGAGCACTGGGACACCGTCCCCGACGTCATGACCCTGGGCAAGGGGCTCGGAAACGGCTTCCCGGTCACGGCCGTGCTGGTGAGCGAGCGCCACAAATCGAAAGTGGAGCGGATCAGCGCCTCTACGTCCTACGGCGGTAACCCCATGGCCTGCGCCGCCGCCCTCGCCTCCATCGAGGTGCTGGAGGAAGAGGGCCTGGTGGAGCGGGCGGCGCACCTGGGCGACCTGATGCTATCCCGGCTGCAGCGCTTGCAGGCGGAGCATCCCACCGTCGGCGAGGTGCGCGGGAAGGGTTGCCTGCTCGGCATCGAGCTGGTCAAGGACCGGATCACCAAGGAGCCATTCGAGAAGGCAGGCGTGCTCACCTACCAGAAGGCTTTCCAGAAGGGCCTGGCCTGGATTCCGGCGGGGCACAATCTGCGGCTCTCGCCGCCCCTGATTATGAGCGACGAACTGGCCCTCAAGGGGCTGGACATCATAGACGAGGCCCTGCACGAGGCGGAGCGGGAACTGGGGTACGCCTAGCTTTGAGCCGGGCCGATCGGTCAACACCATAGCGGCGCCGGAATCGGCACCAAGGGAGATCCCATGGCGGGAAGCGCGTTGCGAGTCGGTTTCGCGGAGATGGACATCACGCCCCCTGTCGGCTTGCCCATGTGCGGCAGCCTCAAGCCGCGCACCAACGTGGGCGTGGACGATCCTCTCCAGGCTAAGTCCATGGTGGCCGAGGCCGATGGGCGGATGGTGGCCGTGGTGGGGGTGGACCTCATCGGCCTGCCTCGCGCCATCGTGGATCCCGCCATCGAGCAGGCGGCGGCACGGTCCGGCGTCCCCGCCGAGGCTATCATCGTCTCCTGCAGCCACACCCACAGCGGGCCCTACACCGCCGAGGGCCTCTACTCCTTCGGGGTTACCGACCCCGACTACCTGGCGACTTTGCCCGGCCTCATCGCGGAGAGCATCACCCGGGCCGTGGCTGCGCTCCGTCCCGCCACCATGCACATCGGCCGGTCGCTGGTGCACCACAGCCTGCACAACCGGCGCGTGCTGGCCAAGGACGGCAAAGCGGTCAACACCTGGTTCTTCGATCTCCTCAACGACCTGAACCGCTTTCCTCAGTTCCTGGGCTCGGCGGGCCCGATAGACCCGGAGCTATGGGTGCTGCGCTTCGACGACGCCGACGGCAAGCCGTTCGGCGCCTTCGTCAACTTCAGCGTCCACGTCAACACCCACTTCGGCACCCGCTACTCCGCCGACTACCCGGGCGTCATTGCCCGCACCCTGCGCGAGCACTACGGGAACGCCCTGGTGAGCGTGTTCACCCCCGGCGCCTGCGCCAACGTCAACTCCACCATCCCCGGCTTCCTGCTGGAGCGCACCCCCGACTCCTGGCTGCAGGCGGCCGAGCACTTTGCCGGGTACGCCCTGGCCGCCGCCAAGCGGGCCGTACCGGTGACCGGGCCGGTGTCCGTCGGGGCCCGTCGCCGGGACGTAACGGTGGACCGGCGGGACGTCTGCGCCCAGCCCGAGGAGGCCTTCGATCGCCTCGGCTGGCCCAACCGGCGCGAGGTCTTCGGCGAGGACATGGTGCGCTTCATTGGGGCCATGCCCGAGAAGCTGGCCGTGCCCGTCAACGCCGCCCACATCGGCCCCTTCGCTATCGCCACCAATGCCGGTGAGCTGTTCGTCGAGCATGGGCTGAGCATCAAGCAGCGCTCCCCCTTCAAACACACCGTGGTGGCCGAGCTCACCAACGACGTCATCATGTACCAGCCCACCCGAGAAGCCTTCGAACAGCAGGGCTACGAGACCATGGTGGGGGCCAACCGCGTCGGCATCGACGGCATCGAGGCGCTGGTGGACACGGCGGTCGAGCTACTGGAGGAACTCCACCAGGCGCAAGGAGGCGAGTGATGTCCCTGCCCCCCGTTCAGGTCGGCTTCGTAGGCTTCGGCGAGGTCAACAGCCCCCCGGAGCTGATCGCCGCCAAGGTCAGCCGGGCCCAGCAGGCCCTGCGCGACCAGGGGCTGGCGCTGGTCACCACGGGACCGGTGAGCGATGACCCTGCCGGCCGCGATGAAGCCCGCGCCCTCCAGGACCTGGCCCACGAGCCTTTCGACCTGCTAGTCGTCTGCCTGGCCGGCTGGATACCCTCGCAGACGGTGATCAACGTCATCGAGCCCTACCGCCACCTGCCCATGGTGCTCTGGGGCCTCACGGGGGAGTACCAGGGCGGCCGCCTCGTCACCACCGCCGACCAGGCCGGCACCAGCGCCCTGCGCGACCCCATGGAGGCGTTGGGCTTCCGCTTCGAGTACGTCTGGGACACGCCGGAGGCGCCCTACGCCGCCGCCGCTGAGGTGGCTGCGTGCGCCCGGGTGGCGCAGGCGGCGGCCCGCCTGCGCCGGGCGCGCGTAGGCATGATGGGCTACCGGGACATGAACCTCTACGGCACCCAGGTGGACGGCGTCTCCCTACGTCGCCTCCTCGGGCCCGAGGTGGAGGTCTTCGACACCCTGGAGATCACCCAGAAGATGGAGGCGGTCCCCGACGGCGACATCCGTGGCCTGATGGACAAGCTGCGTGCCACCTGGACGTTTGACCGGCCGGTGGAGGATGCCGCTCTGGAGAAGGGCGTGCGGCTCTACCTGGCGCTGATGGAGAAGGTGCGGGAGCGGGGCTACGAGGCCGTCTCCCTGGTGGATGTCTACGGGGTGAAGAAGCTGCTCCACTTCCCGCCCGCCCTGGCGCTGATGCTGCTGGCCGATGAGGGCGGCGTCGCCTCCATCCCCGAGAACGACGGCCTCGGCGCCGTGACCCAACTCATCGTTCGCTACCTCACCGGCCAGGTGGGCGCCTACTTCGAGTTCTACGAGTACTACCGCGACCGCCTCCTGATGGGCGTGCCCGACTACGTGCCCACCGAGGTGGTGGATGGCCCGGTGACGGTGCTGCCCTGGCCCGGCTTCGGCGGCCTGACGGACGGCATTCTCAACGTCTCCCGCGTCCGCACCGGCCGCGCCACCATCTGCCGCTTGGCCAGCCGCGGCGACCGCTACCGCATGCACATCGCCGTCGGTGAGGCGCTGAGCCCGCGGCCCTGGGAGGAGGCGGGCTGGGAGCCGCCGGCCCCGCAACTGCCCAGCATCGAGTTCGCGCCCGACAGGCCGGTGGAGGACTTCGCCCGGCAGGTGCTCTCCCAACACTACATCATCGCCTACGGCGACCAGCGGCGGCAGTTAGAGCGGCTTTGTCGATTGCTCGACATCGAGGTCATCGCCTAGGCAATCGATGTGGCCGTCTACCTGGGGATCGACGTGGGCACCACCGCCGTGAAGGCGGCGCTGTTCGCTGCAGACGGCGCCGTGGTCGGCAGCGCCACCGTCGAGTACGTCCTCAGCCAGCCCGCCCCCGATGCGGTGGAACTGGACGCCGAGGTCTACTGGTCGTCCTGCTGCACCGCGGTGCGGAGAGCGTTGGCCGCTGCCGGCATCGATCCCCAGTCGGTACGCGCTCTGGCCGTCTCCAGCCAGGCGGAGACCATCATCCCGGTGGACGGCGACGGCCGGCCCGCGCGCCCGGCCCTGGTGTGGCTGGACAACCGCCCCGCCGCTGAGGCAGCCCTGATCGAGGCGGAGTTCGGCGCCCCCGCCGCCTTCCGCATCACCGGGCAGCCGCAGGTCGCTCCCACCTGGCCCGCGTGCAAGATCCTCTGGCTGAAGCGGAACGATCCGCAGGCGTACCGGGCGGCACGGCGGTTCCTGTTGGTGGAGGACTTCGTCCTGCACCGCCTCACGGGCGGTTACTGGACGGAGCGATCGCTGCAGTCGTCCTCCCTCATGCTGGACATCAACTCCGGCCAATGGTGGCCGGAGATGCTGGCCTACCTAGACATCACGCCCGCGCAGTTGGGCGAACTGGCCAACTCCGGGGACGTGGTCGGCGCGCTCAGGCCGGAGGCGGCGGCTGCTCTTGGTCTGCCGCCCGGCGTCACGGTGGTGGCGGGGACGCTGGACCAGGTCGCCGCAGCGGTGGGGGCGGGCAATGTCGGTCCGGGCGTGGTGAGCGAGACCACCGGCGGCGTGCTGGGACTGGTGGCCACCGTGAAGCACCCCGTCTTCGACCCCAAGGCGCGCGTGCCCTGCCACGTCCACGCCCTACCGGGCGCCTATTGCCTGTTGCCCTGGGGCCAGACAGCGGGCATGGCTCTGCGCTGGTTCCGCGACGAGATCTGGGCCGGGGCGGGCGAGCCGGGCGGCTACGAAGAGATCACCGCCGCGGCGGCGGAGGTACCCCCGGGCGCTGAGGGGCTACTGGCCCTGCCGCACCTGGAGGGGGCCGCCTGCCCCGAGTTCAACCCGCACGCCAAGGGCGTCTTCTTCGGCGTCACCTTGCGCCACGGCCGGGCCCACTTCGCTCGCGCCATCCTGGAGTCGGTGGCGTACCTGCTGCGGGGCAACCTGGAACTGCTCGCCGAGCTGGGAGCTCCCGCCGTCGAGTTGCTCAGCATGGGCGGCGGCGCCCGCAGCGACCTGTGGCTGCAGATCAAGGCCGACGTGACCGGCCTGCCCGTGACCGAGGCTGGCGGCGACGAGGCCTCCTGCCGCGGGGCGGCCATGCTGGCCGCCGTTGCCACGGGCGAGTTCGAGGACCTGCGCCAGGCGGCCGACGCCATGGCCTACCGCGGGCGGCAGTTCCTTCCCCGCCCCGAGAACCGCGCGGTGTATGACGACGGCTTCCTCCGTTACGGCGAGCTGTACCGGCGGCTGGAGCCAATGTTCCGGTGACCCTATCCCTGGGAGGGCGGTATCCATGAAGAAGAGCTACAAGGTGGGGCTGGTGGGGCTGCGGCGAGGGCAGGGACTAGTGAGCACGCTCGCCTCCCACCCGCAGGTGGAGATCGCCGCGCTGTGCGACCTTAAGCCCGAGGTGGTGGCGGACCTGGGCAAGGCCTACAGCGTCCCTGACTCTCGCCTCTACACCGACTTCGACCAGTTCGTGCAGGCGCCGGTGGACGCGGTCGTCATCGCCACGCCCATCGAGTACCACGCGCCGCAGTCCATCGCCGCCATGGAGGCGGGCAAGCACGTCCTCTGCGAGCAGACGGTGGCCTACACCGTGGACGAGTGCTTGGCGGTGATCGACGCCGTCAAGCGCACCGGCAAGGCTTACATGATGGCGGAGAACTACACCTACTTCCACTACGTTCGCCAGTGGAAGGAACTGGTGGCCCAGGGGAAGTTGGGGCAGATCTACTACGCCGAGGGCGAGTACATCCATGCCATCAACCATCTGCTGACCGATCCGAAGACGGGCGAGAAGTACTGGCGCTACACCCGCGCGCCGATCTGGTACTGCGCCCACTGCCTCGGCCCCCTGCTGACCCTGATGGACGACCGCGTAGTGCGGGCCACCGGCGCCCACAGCAATCATCACACCCATCCCGGGGAGAGCATCGCCTACCTGGACATGGAGGTGGGCCTCTTCCACACCGAGAAGGGCGCCGTGGTGAAGATACTGCGCAGCCAGATCGCCCCCCGCCACCCGGCCATGGTCTATTACTCCTTGTACGGCACCAAAGGCTTTGTGGAGAACGGTCGCGGGGACGTGCGCCAGAACCGCGGATTCCGCTGGCTGGAAGGCGAGCGAACGGTGGAGGAGGGTGCCGAGGAGATCGAGTGCACCATCGTTGACCCTAACGCGCCGGAAGAGGCCCGCGCCGGTGGGCACGGCACCTCCGAGTTCTTCATGGTGCGGGATTTCATCGAGGCGCTGGACGAGGGTCGTCAGCCGCCGATAGACGTCATTCGGGCCGTAGATTTCACCATCCCGGGGATCTTGGCGCACGAAGCCGCCATGAGAGGAGGTGTCTGGCTGGAGGTACCGGAGTACGGCTGGTAGGGAAAAGGCCGGAGGTCACGGCTGTGGACCCCGGCATGGCAGACTCGCCACAGAAGCCGAGGACTGCATAAGAGGGAGGACGACATGTCAGCGACAGGACTGAGCCGACGGAGATTCCTCTTGGTATCCGGTGTGGCCAGCGCGGCGACACTGGCCAGCGCTTGCGCCGGGGCCGCGCCCGAGCCGACGCAGCCGCCCGCGCCCGCGGCTACGCCCACTACGGCTCCCGCCGAGGCGCCGGCAGCGCCGGTATCGAAGTACCGTGAGGCGCCTATGCTCGCAGCGAAGGTGCAGGCGGGCGAACTGCCGCCGGTGGAGGAGCGGCTGCCGCTCTCCCCGCGAGTGGTGGAGCCGGTGGAGGAGATCGGGCAGTACGGTGGCACCTGGCGGCAGGTGCACATCGGCACCTCGGACTTGATGCAGAACTACTACATCTTCCAGGAACGGGGCGGAATGTTCAGCCCCGATTTCGCCGAGATCGTGCCCGCCGCTTTCGCCGGGTGGGAAGTGTCGGACGACGCTTCGGAGTTCACCATCCACATGCGCGAGGGCATGCGCTGGAGTGACGGCGCTCCCTTTACCGCCGACGACATCATGTTCTGGTACGAGGACGTTGTCCTCAACGATGAGCTCTCTCCCACCAAGCCCGCCTCACTCAAGCGCGGCGGCCAACTGGGCGTCTTCGAGAAGGTGGACGACTACACCGTCAAGATCCGGTTCGCCGGGCCCTACGGCGCCTTCCTCAACTTCTTGCCCACGCTCTTCCCCTTCGCCCCGAAGCACTACCTCAGCCAGTTCCATCCCGCCTACACCGAGAAGGCGGCACTGGACAAGAAGGTCGCGGAGGCGGAGCTCGACACCTGGACCGACCTCTGGGCCCAGAAGGTAGCCTTCTCCAACAACCCCGGCACCCCCACCATCGATCCGTGGGTGGTCACCAACTCCGTGGACCAGCCGATCCAGGTCCTGGAGCGCAACCCCTACTACTACTCAGTGGACACGGCCGGAAACCAGCTGCCCTACATCGATCGCTTTGAGCGAACGCTGGTGCCGGACGTCGAGGCTCTCCTCCTCAAGGCCATCGCCGGCGACGTGGACTTCCAAGCGCGGCGGATCGCCAGCCTGGGCAACCGCCCGGTGGTGATGGAGAACCAGGAGAAGGGCGATTACCGCGTCATAGACATGATCTTCAACACCGCCAACCTGGGGACCATCTTCTTCAACTACTCCCACCCCAACGAGGAACTGCGCAAGCTCTTCCGCAACAAGGATTTCCGCGTTGCCCTCTCCATCGCCATCAACCGCCAGGAGATCAGTGACCTCATCTTCAAGGGCATCGGCGAGCCCGGCCAGGTCACTTCCAGTGGCCCTTACTACGATGAGGCGGCCTGGAACGCCAACATCGGCTACGACGCCGAGGCCGCCAACAAGATGCTCGATGACCTGGGCCTCACCGAGCGCGACGACGACGGCTTCCGACTGCTGCCAGACGGCTCGCGCATCAGCATCGTGAACATCGCCTTCACCCCTTGGCCGCCCGACAACGTGGAGATGCAGCAATTGGTCAAGGAGTACATGGCCGACGTGGGCATCGAGATGCTCGTGACGCCTACCGACCGCCAACTCTGGGTCACCAGAGTCCAGGCCGCCGACTTCGACGTGGCCAGCTACGCTCAATCCTGGGGCGATCCGGGATGGGCGCCCTTCACTCGCCAGGTCTTCGGCGTGACGGCTCGAGAGTACTGGGCCGTGATGTGGTCGCTCTGGCACGCCAGCGGCGGAGCCGAAGGCGAGGAGCCGCCGGAGGAGGTGAAGCGACTCCAGGCGATGTACGAGCAGGTCATGGCCGAGCCGGACATGCAGAAGCGCATCGACCTACAGAAGGAAGCCATGGCCATGCACGCGGAGTACTGCTGGGAGATCGGCCTGATCGCCCGGCCCTTAGCGGAGCAGTTCGGCATCGCCAAGAACAACTTCCGCAACGTGCCCACCGGAGATCGGCTGGTACTGGAACCACACATAAGTGTGCCAGCCGCCCAGTTCTTCTTCAAGAGCTAGGCCGGCCCGACAGCATCATTCGCCTGGCGGGGGCGCACTTCGGGGTGCCCCCGCCGTTCACGTGACGACCGGGAGCGCTGTTATGCCAGCAACCACTACCCTACAGGGCAAGCCAGACTGGGAACGGGTGCGGCAGCGGTACGAGGCTTGGTGGACGGGCCAACTGCGCGATCAGCCACTCCTCAAGGTGACGGCCCTGCTTCCCGGTCGGCCGGCCGTGCCCGACCCGCCTACGGACCCGGACCGGCTCCTCCGCTACTTCACCGACCCCGACGAAGTCATCCCCCGCCTGCTCGCCCAGGTGGACGGTACCTACTATGCCGGGGACGCCTTCCCCGTCATCTTCCCGGTGGCCGGACGGCTGGTGGCCATCCAGGCTGCCTACCACGGCTCCCCCTACTACATCATGCCCGTGGCCAACAGTGCCTGGGCCGAGCCCGCCATCCCTTCCTGGGAGGGACGCGATCCGATTCGCTATGACCCGGGCAACTGGTGGTGGCAGGCATCGCAGTCCTTGCTCGAGCGTGGGGCGGAGGCCGCAGTGGGAAAGGCGGTGGTTGGCATTCCCGACCTGCAGGGCGATGGAGAGATAGCGGCGCGCCTGCGCGGCACCGCCGAACTCGCCGTAGACTGCATCGAGTGTCCGGAAGAGGTGCGCCGGCTGGTGGAGGAGATCAACGTCGCCTGGCTCCAATACTATGAGGAGTGCCTCGCCCTGATCCACCGGTGGGTGCCCGGCTATGTGGACAATCTGGGCGTCTACTCCGATCGTCCCATGGTCACCCTCGAGTGCGACTTCTCCTGCATGGTCTCCTCGGCCATGTTCGACAGCATCTTCCTGCCAGGTATCGCTCGGCAGGCGTCTTGGGTGGAGCGCACCATCTACCACCTGGACGGGCCGGGCGCCATCCGGCACCTCAACTCGCTGCTGGCCCTGGATGACCTGGACGGCATCCAGTGGCAGCCGGGGGCGGCGGGCGGCTCGATGCTCCAGTGGATTGACCTGCTCAGGCGCGTGCAAGAGGCCCACAAGCTGCTGGTCGTGGGCTGCCAGCCATGGGAGGTAGAGCCTCTCCTGGCTCAGTTGCGGCCTGAAGGGCTTCTGGTCTCTACCCACTGCGCTTCTCCTGCCGAAGCCGATGCCCTACTTGAGGGCCTCAATCTCGCCTAGAGCTTCAGCCAACGGGCGCGACGGACACAGGCCAGCCCGCTCCCGCACCAGGCAGGGCGACACCCGGTTCCGCCGCGCCGTTGCTCCCTAGACCCGACAACCGCACTCAGCCAGCGCACTCGGCGATCAGCGAGCGGCCCACCCTACGACAGCGGCCACACCGCCGAGGGCTTCTTGGGGAAGAGCGCCTCCAGCAGCACCCTGGCCTCGTCGCGCTGGGCCCCGCAGTCGGGGTATACGTGCCTGAGCTCCTCTAGCGTTCGGTAGCCAAACACCAGGTGCAGGAAGGTGAGCCCCGGGAAGCCGGCATCGCCCCACTCCTCGCTACTGGGCTGCCAGGGCTCCACCCGCTCCAGCCGCCCTTCGCTGAAGGTGAGCTTGAGCCCGCCCCGATAGAAGCTGAGCTTCAGTTCGCCCGTGTGCCGGGGAGCGATGGATTCAGCCAGCCGCCGCTCCAGGACCGGCCTGATGTGCATCAGGAACCGAGGCAGGTCGGGCACACGCAGGTACCAGGCGTAGGGTGCGCCCTCTGCCGGCAGTTGGGCCCCGGCCACCTTGTAGGCGGGGTGCTCTCCCCCCAGACCGAGGGAGAAGGTGTGGAAGGCCTGCTTCTCGTCGGCCCGCGCCATCTCCTCCCCGGCACGCTTGATGTATCGCAGCACCGACGGGGTGACGGCCAACCAAGAGATGCCCGGCTTCAGCTCGTAGGCGACCACGTAGAGATTGTTGCCCCCTAGACGGGGCCCGTGAGCCAAGAAGCCCACCGGCTCCCCCTCGACAGTCTGCACGATGCGGAGCAGACGGCGCTCGCTGCTGTTCTCGCTCCGCCCATTCAGCTCCAGCCGCCACACCTCCTCGTCCCGGACGCACGATACCAGAGAGCGCCGCTGCCCGTAAGCGTAGGTCTCGGCGATGAAGGACAGGTCGTCCTCGCTGGCAGGCCGGACGGTGAAAGGCTCCTCCTGCCCCTCCTTGAGGCCGGGCACGTTGCCCGCCGCCCCGCTACGCCAGCCACCCAGGTCCATCGTCATCTCGTAGCCGAACTGGCGGTAGAAGTTGGGGATGCCGGTGACGCCCTGCACCAGCTCGCCACGCTGGGCGCTCCACCGGTGGACCACGTCGAATTGGGCCCGCACCAGCCCTCGCCTACGATACTCCGGGAGGGTGGCCACCGCCTCGGGCCGGCCCACGCCGAACTCGACGTCCTCGTAGGCCCAGGTCTGGGAGATAAGGACCAGGGCAGACACGATCTCCCCGTCCTCCGTTCGTTGGACCACGGTGAAGTCTTGCGGCCGGATGGTGGGATGGGGACGGGTGAGCATGTCCCGCGTCCAGGCTGCCATGTACGGGTTGGGCTCTCGCGTCTCCCGGTTGCAGAACACCTGGCCGTAGAGCTTGACCAGAGCCTCGGTGTCCTCGCGTCTTCCCCTGCGAAGCACGAGCCCGTCCCCCAAGTCCCGTATGGTCTCGATCTCCTGTCTCTCGGTCATCACCAATGCCACCCTCCATCTCTCCACCAGGTCATAGGTTACAGGTTATAGGTTATAGGTCATAGGGAATAGGTTATGGGGAATAGGGGAGATCGCTAGATGCACATCCCTATAACCTGTAACCTGTAACCTATGTCCTACTCCGTGTCGCCGTGCCAGAGACTCCGCATCTCCCCACAGGTCTCCAGCAGCTCATCCAGCCTGCCCTCGGCCTCGATGCGGCCGTCCTTCAGCACGATGATGTGATCGGCACGGCGCAAGGCCGGCCGCCGGTGGGACACCACCAGGCAGGTGGGAGCGTAGCCATCTAGCTGACGGCCGTCGAAGAGGCGCTCCCAGAGCTGCCGCTCCGTGTCCACGTCCAGGGCGCTGGAGAGGTCGTCGAAGACGAGCAGCTCGGGACGGCGGACGAACATGCGGGCCGCTGCCGGCCTCTGCACCTGGCCTCCGGATAGACGCACCCCGCGAGGGCCCACTGGCGTCTCCAGTCCCTCTTCCATCTCGGCCACATCGCCCTCGAGCACCGCCGCCCTGATGGCCGCCGCCAGCGCCTCGCCCTCCCGGGGCAGGCCCATCAGGATGTTGTCCCGGAGCGACTCGCTCACCAGCAGCGGCGTCTGAGGAGTGTAGGCGGCCCGCGGCGGCACGAAGAAGGTCGCCGGGTCGGCAACTGGCGAGCCGTTCCAGCGTATTTGACCCGATTCCAGCGGCACTAGCCCCAGCAGCGCCTTGAGCAGGGTTGTCTTGCCCGAGCCTATCCTGCCCGTTACCACGGTGAACGACCCGCGTTCCAGGTGAAGCCGCGCGTCCTCGATCCCACTGCCGGTGCCGTAGTGATAGGTGAGGCCCTCCGCCTCCAGCCGTTCCAGGCGATCGTCACCATTGCGGGCCACCGTTGCCAGCTCCGGTGGCTCGCCTTGGAGGTAGAGGTCCCCGTGCTCCACCAGGGTGCCCTCAGGAGAGCCGGCCAAGAAGCCGTTCAGGCGGTCGTACGCTACCTGCACCCGCTTGTGCCGCACCAGCATGTTGCCGAAGTGCCGCATGTTGCCCGACGTGACCGTCAGGTACTCCACGAACAGGGCGAACTCACCCACCGTGAAGCGCCCCGAACGCATGGCACCGCTCGCCAGCAGCAAGACCCCGGCGATGCTCACATCAATGACGTTGGCATTGACGGCATTGGCCAACTCGGCGAAGACTACGTCCTTGAGGGCCGCCCGCTGACGTTCCTCGCTCAGCCCCCGGAAGTAGTCGAGCACCGACCGCTCGGCAGTGCCCACCTTGACCGCCTGGACGGCGCCGAAGACTTCGCCTATGAAGCCCGTCACCCGGCCTGTGGCCTCCCGGTGGGCCCGGCGATAGCGCCTCAGACTGCGGCTCATCCGGTTGGAGATCGCCGCCATGCTCAGCACCGGCACCGAGACCACCACCGTTATTAGGGCATCTATCCGCAGCATGATGGCCAGGGCGATCACGGTATAGAGCAAGATGCCGACCACATCTACCCAAGCATCGGCATAGTCCGCTACGTCCACTACGTCGTCGCGGAAACGAGTCACCGCCTCGCTGCCGGACTCAGGCAACGGGTGCGACCCCGGGCCCAGAAGCGTCCAGTGGAGGAGGTTGCGCCGTACCAGGGCCTGGATAGCGAAGTAGAACCGGAAGAACCGGGGCAACCCGAAAGCGAACGCACCCAGCCGGGCCGCATAGACCAGCCCCACCAGCGTCACCAGGGTCCACACGTTGGGGCCCGCCTGCGCCTGGCCAGTGAGGGCGTCGAAGAAGGCAGCCGTCAGCAGCCCCACCAGGAGCGGTAGCAGGTGCCACAGGCTCCAGATGCAGCTGTTGAGGATCAGCAGCCCCAGACGATAGCTGAACAGCCTCAGGGAGTACCGCATCGTACTCATGCGAAGGACTCCTCCATCCCAGTGCGCAGCAGGTAGCTGAACCGGCTGGTCTGGTCTGCCGCCAACACCGTCCGCTCGCCGTGCTCGAGTACGCGACCGCCATCCATGACCATGATTTCGTCTACCCGTTGTACCGTCGCCAGCCGGTGGGCGATGATGATGGCCGTCCGGCCTTGCAGCAACCGCTCGATGCCCCGCTCGACCATGGCCTCGGTAGCAGGGTCCAACCGGGAGGAAGGCTCATCCATGAAGACGAGACCGGGGTCGCGCAGGAACACGCGCG
>JABLXR010000047.1 GCA_013178015.1 Anaerolineae bacterium | reverse complement strand
CTCGGTGATGCCGATCTCATCGGCGATGTCGGTGATGGTGTTGCCCTCCACGTAACGGAGGTGCAGGACGTCGTAGGCGCGGTTGCGGATGGAGCCGAAGATGTAGCCGTCAGCCGGCTGCAGGGAGGCAATGGCATCCAGGAGAAGGCGGCGCAGTTGACGTGCCTGTGCCATGGGTGAGGCCGAACCGCCCAGCCCCGGTAGGCCCCTGGCGGCGCGGGCCAGAGCGCCGGGTTCGTGCAGTGCGTCCAGGGCTGCGTGCAAAGCTTCCGGGTCGTAGATGCGTGCCTCCGATGTCATGCTCACGTCAGGTCCGCTTCAGCCAGTGTCACCTATACTATAGGCGAATGCGGTCCCTGTCGCTAGCCGAACCTGCAGACGAGTCGATGCGCTGCCGCGGTCTTGCAGCAAGTCCGAGGAAGCTGCTATGGGAGGTGGTATGATGGCGAGGAGAGTGTCGAGGCGTAGAGTGCTACGGGGGATGGGCCTCACGTTGAGTGGCGTTGCTGTGGCTGCCTGTGCCGCCGCCCCGCCGGCGGGGCAGGCGACGGAAGCGGTCGAGAAGGGTGTCGCGGCCTCACCGGCGCCTGCAGAGAAGGTCACCATCCGCGTCAACAACGGGCTGAACGCTCCCTGGCAGGCCTATCACGCCGCCTGCGTGGAGAGCTTCCGGGCCACCCACCCCGACATCGAGATCGTGGAGGAGATCACCGCCGACCAAAGGATCGAGAAGCTTACAGCCGACATGGCAGCGGGCACCGCCCCTGACGTGCTGGACTGGTTTGGCACCAGGCAGCTCATTCCCTATCTCGACAAGAACCAGCTGCTGGACCTCAACCCCTTCCTGGACACTCTGCCGGAAGGGGAGAAGGAGCGGTTCACTCAGTTTGCCTTCGATGACGCCAACTACAAGGGCCTGCAGTACGCAGTGGCCCGTACCGCCACCGTCAACAACGTGTTCCTGCACCGAGGCATCCTGGAGGAGGCGGGCGTGGAGCTCGCCGAGGACTACACCTACGACGACCTGGCCGAGGCGGCCAAGGCCATGACCATCAAGGACGCCAGCGGCAAGACAAGTCGCTGGGGCATGAACGGTGGCACGGCCAACGCCAGCATGTGGTGGTTCTTCTCCGAGCTCACGGCCTTCGGGGGCCAGTTCTGGGACGACAACACCTACGAGCCCCTGTTCAACCAGGACCCTGGTGTAGCTGTACTCGACTGGTACCTCGACCGAATCTACAAGGACGGCACCTGCCTGTCCACCAAGACCGTGCCCGAGGGCATAGACTTGTGGTTCGGGGCCTGGGCCCAGGGACTGGTGGGTATCACTTACTCCGCCTCCTGGAACCTGCCTAGTATCCCCGAGCGAGTCAGGCCCGAGCTGTTGGACGGGGTCGAGTGCTTCAGCGTGCCTGCCGGACCCAACGGAGAGCGATCGTCCAACCCCAGTGCGCAGGCGGCTGCCATCTGGTCGAGGACCCAGCACCCCCAGGAGAGCTGGCAGTACTATTGGAGCACTTACGATGCCGGGTATCCCGACAGGCTGCTTAAGGCTTTCGGAACCGGCCAGCTACTGCCGCTGGCGGACGGGCAGGCTGTGGTTCGCTACCTGGACCCGGACAAGCCGCCCAAGAACAAGGAGGTCCTGCCGACTTTCTTCGCCTACGCCAAGGGCTACCCCATCCATCCCAAGATCTTCGCCATTCAGGACGCGGTGAACGCGGCGCTGGATGCCATCTTGGGGGAGCAGATGACGCCACAGGAAGGCCTGGACGACGCCGCTCGGCGGGCGAGAGACATCCTGGCCGAGGAGTAGACCTCATCCCCCGACGTGGAGAGGGGGAGACGCGGAGACGTGGAGAGAGACTGGTCACCACGTCTCCGTGTCACCGCGCCCGCGCCGGAGGTGCGGCCTGTCCCTAGCGGGAGGACACACATTGGTGGCAGCCGGACGACCGATCCAAAGCTCTGCCGGGCGCGGCAGAGTGCATCTGACTCAGCGGCGACGAGAGGCCCTCGTCGCCTATGCCCTCATATCGCCCTGGTTCATCGCCTTCCTAGTGTTCACGGCCGGCGCCATGGTCTACTCCTTCGGGCTGAGCCTGTTCAGAGCCGACTTCCTGACACCGGCCAGGTTCGTCGGCCTCGGTAACTACACCCGCTGGGTGCAGGACGAGATGTTCGGGCTCAGCCTCTACAACACCGTGTACATGCTCGTCTTCTCCATCGGACTAGGCATGCCGGTGTCGCTGGCGGCGAGCCTGTTGCTTAACCTTCGGCTGCGCGGCATCGCCTTCTTCCGCACCGTGTTCTACATGCCGGCGCTCGTCTCCGGCGTGGCCACTTTCGTCCTCTGGAACATCATTCTGAACAAGGACTTCGGCCTCCTCAACTGGCTTCTCGGCCTGGCGGGCATCGCGCCGGTGCCCTGGCTGACGACGACGACGTGGGCCAAGCCGGCTCTGGTGCTGATGAACCTCTGGGCTGCCGGAGGGGGCAGCATCCTCTATTTGGCCGCGCTTCAGGCTGTGCCCCAAGAGCTATACGAGAGTGCCTCCATTGACGGGGCTGGGCGCTGGTCGCGGTTCCGCCACGTCACCCTGCCGCAGATCAGCCCCACCATTTTCCTCACGCTCGTCACCGGCATCATCGGCGGACTACAGGTGTTCCTCAGCACTATGGTCATGACGGACGGGGGGCCATACTACTCGACCACGACCTACATGCTGGTGCTATACCGCACTGCCTGGCGCGACCTGAGGTGGGGATATGCTTCTGCCATGGCCTGGCTGCTGTTTGCGATCATCATGCTGCTGACGCTGCTGGTGTTCCGCTCGTCGGCCGCCTGGGTCTACTACGAAGGGGAGTTGCGGCGGTGAATGGGAGGAGCCCGGTGCCAGTGAGACAGGGAGACAGAGAGTCGCGCAGGCACGGGGACCCGGAGAAGCTACCTCTCCCCATGTGTTCCCATCCTGTCGAGCGCCCGAATCGCATCTCCCGCCTCTTGGTCCCCATAGCGCGTTGGCTGAGGAGACACCGCCTGCAGCTCTTCGGCTATGGTGTGATCACCTGCCTGGGCGTCTCATTCATCTTCCCCTTCGTGTGGATGGTCTCTACTTCGCTGAAGCCTGCTTACGAGGTGACCACCTATCCCGTCCGACTGGTTCCCTCAGTCTGGCGGTGGGAGAACTACGTACGGGTGTGGCAAGAGGTGCCGTGGGCGAGGCGCTGGGCGCTCAACTCCCTGCTGTTGGTGGAAATCGGCGTCATTGGGGCGATCATCTCCAACACCATGATCGCCTACGCTTTCGCCCGGCTGCGCTTCCCGGGCCGCGACATCCTCTTCCTGGTGGTCCTGTCGGTCATGATGCTTCCCGGAGTGGTCACTGTCATCCCGACTTACCTGATCTGGACCAGGCTAGGGGCTCTGGACACCTACTGGCCCTGGGCGATTGGCGCCTTCACCGGCTCGTCGTTCTACATCTTCATGCTGCGCCAGTACATGCTTGGGCTCCCCTATGATCTGGACGAGGCAGCGCGCATGGACGGCGCCGGGTACATCCGCACACTGGTGCAGATTCTGGTGCCTCTGCTGCGGGCGCCTATCATCGCCGTCGCCGTCTTCCAGTTCCTGAACGTCTACAATGACTTCTTCGGCGCTATTCTCTTCCTTCGCAACGTGCAGCTCTTTCCCCTCTCGTTAGGGCTCGTGGCCGTACGGACCCACCCACAGGTGGGCTGGCGGCTGGAGCTGGTGATGGCGATGTCCACCTGCTTCATTCTGCCCATGCTTATCGTCTACTTCGTGGCGCAGCAGTACTTCATCGAGGGCGTCGCCCTGACCGGCGTGCGCCGGTAGCGTCGAGCGATCTCAGACCAGGGAGCTGTCCGCGTGTACCGAGTGGGTGACGGCGCCTATGTGCGCGACAACGGGGATCTGATAGGCAACCGGCCCCTCTATGGGGCCGCTTCATCCTTCCGGCTCGTGGCCGGGGACCGACCGCTGTTTGCTCTCTCCCTCGGCCCTGATGGCGGCAAGATCGGCAGTGTCTACATTGGCTTTGCCGTGGAAGGGCGGAGCCGATGGCTCCACCACTTCTCCCACGTGCGATCGGCGTACGATCCGGGGCTGATGCGCTACGAGCTGGAGGACGTCCAGCTCGGGGTGCGGTGCATGCTGGAGGCGGTGACCATGGCTGAGGGCGCCGGCGGGGCCTGGCGCCTGGAGCTCAACCATACCCCCGAGGGATGCCGGCTGGTCTGGTGTCTGGGCGGGGCCAGCGGATACCACGCCAACTACTACTTAGACCCGACTCGCTGGCGCCTGTCGCCGGAGGATGCTGTTGCCAACCGCGTCCAGGTGGTGGCTGGAGGGGCCATACTGCACGCGCCCAACCTGGCCAGTGGCTACGAGCGCATGACCGGCAGGTTCGTCGAGCACCACTGGCCCAAGCCGGTGTTTGCCTATACCGGCGCGGAGGAGCGGACGCTTGCTGTTGCCTGTGACCTGCCTGGCGAGTTCCGGGTGGTCAGCGCCGCCGCTGCGGAAACCTCGCCCGCGGCGTTGTGGCTCTCCGCCGCGGGGGACTACCCGGTAGCCGCCTTCCGCTCGAACGAACTGAGGGCGGGTACGGTGGCCCACATTGGCGCGCGGGTGGTTGTGGGTTCCGCTGAGGAAGAGGCTCTCTTCACCGCACCCCTTGGCCAGGCGTTCGCAGCCGGCTGCGAACGCGTCCGATCCGTGGCGGAGAGGCTGACCGTGACTTCGCCCCATCCTGACCTCGATCTCGCCAGCCGCGCTATGGCCGTGGCTCAGGACGGGGCCTGGGTGCCGCCGTCGTTCCTCCATGGCGCTTGGTCCTGGATGCAGCACTATCTCGGCTGGCGTGGTTGGTACGGCGCCGACTGCCTGGGCTGGCATGAGCGGGTGCGCCAGGCGGTCGGGGCCCACCTGGCGACACAGTTCCGCGAGGGGCCGGAGGCGGGTGCTATCTCGGACATGCTGGAGCGCCGGGGCGTCTTCTACAACATGACCGAGGTATTCCTGAACCAGGTGCTTCACCATCTGGAGTGGACGGGCGACCTGGGGCTGGGCCGGGAGGTGTATCCGTCGCTGCTCGCCCTCCGCGGCTGGGAGAAGCGAACGTTCGACCCGGACAACGACGGCCTCTACGAGAACGCCATCAACACGTGGTGTTCCGACAACCACTGGTACCTGGGCGGGGGCTGTGTGCAGGCAAGCGCCTACAACTACGCCGCCAACTGGGGGCTAGCCCGCCTGGCGCGTGCCCTGGGGGAGGACGAGTCGGCCTTCGTCGGCGAGGCAATGCGGATTCTGGCGGCCGCCAACCGGTCGCTGTGGGTGGGCCAGCGTGGCTGCTTCGCCGAGTACCGCGACTACCTAGGGCTCCGCCGCCGGCACGAAGAGCCGGAACTGGCGAGTATCTATCACCCTATCGAGTTCGGGCTAGCTGACTTCGAGCAAGCCGAGCAGATGCTCGACTACGTGCGGCGCACCTTCCAGTGGGAGTCGCTCCAGAACGGCGGCAAGCTGGTGTGGAGCTCCAACTGGTACCCCGTGTACCCCAACGGCCGCCAGCACTCCACCCGTGACCTGATCTTCGCCGAGTGCCTCAACGTCGCCTCCGCTTTCGCCCGCGTCGGCGATGCTGAGACCCTGCAGGGCCTGCTTCTGGGGGCGGCTGCGGCGCCCCTGGCTGGACCCATGCCCGGGGGCCTCACCTGTCACGCCAATCCTGACGGCTCGCAGCGAGTGAACGAGGACTTCACCGATGCCATCAGTATGTTCCTGCGGGTGGTGGTCGAGGACCTGTTCGGCATCCGCCCCGCTCTGGTATTAAGTCAGCGCCTCGTGGCTCCGTGTTTGCCTGAGAGGTGGGATGCCGCCAGCCTGAAGACGCGCGGGCACGAGCTGGACTGGCGTCGCGACGGTCACTGGCGCCTGCTTGACCTGCGTGCCGACATCCCCGCCAGGACGACGATGGAGCTGCCCCTGGGGAATGGTGAGCTGGAGGCGATCGAAGTCAGCGATCCGCGGGCGGAGGCGGCAGGACAGCATCGGCCGGGCCGCTCCGTGGCGACCGTGCGCTTTCGCGGCTCGGACCTACAGGTACGGGCCAGGGTGGGTGCTCCCACCTGGCAGGTGATCTGGCCGGCGCGCTGGGTGGAAGGCGAGAGCGTGGCCATCCAGGCCGAGGGCGCGGCTATCCAGTCGGTGAGGGACCCCGGGGGTGTGCTGACGGACCTGAGCTTCGCTGGAGGTGGCGTCACCGCAAGGGTGGCGAGGGCCACGCCCGGCACGCGCCTGTACGTCCGCCTGTCGGCAGAGGGCCGATCGTCCTTCTGGGACTGCATCCGCATGGCCAGCATCGCGCCAATCGAATCGCGGCTGCTCGACGCTGGCCCCGGCGGCGAGTGGACGCTGGCGCTGCGCAACAACGGCGCTGCCGGTGTCGGCGTTAGTGTTGTCATCGGCGGTCACTTCTCCGGCGAATGGCGCGGTACGCTTCCTCCGTTAGGTGAACGGTTGCTCTCACTGGCGCCGGCCGGCCCGCTGTTACCCGGATTGCAGCGGCTGCAGTTGCGGATCATGGGCGACGTGATGGTGGAAGAGACTCTCCTCGCTCACCGCTGGGAGCTGGGTAGCCCCATCGCAGGGCAGTGGCGCAGCGTTGACCTCACCCCCTGGCGTGACTGCCTGCTGGAGGAAGTCCTGGCGACCCTCGACGTGATGGCTACAGCGGTGCCGTACACTCTGTCGCAGAGGTACATGAGGGGCGTCGAGTTCGACGACAGGCCTATCTCCTGCGACACCCTGAGGGCCTCGGCCGACGAGGCTGGTTACATGACCGTGGGCCCGGGCCTGCGCTTCGACCTGGGGTCGCCTCCGAGTCTGGCGGTGCGCCTGAGTCGGTGGAGGGGACAGCGCGCCCGACTGGACGTGCCTCTTTCGGGAACGGGTCGGGCGGTATACATGCTGCTGGCAGCGCTGACCACGGCCATGCAGAGCCACATCACCAATGCCGTGGCTACCGTTCAGTATAAGGATGGCGAGTGCGAGACTCTGGAGTTGGTGAATCCCACCAACCTTGATTCTGGGCTGGGCCGCTTCGGTCCCTACCACTATGGTGAGGGCTTGCCTGTGCCCGTGGGAAGACGCATAGAGACGGACGAGGCGGTCGCCTCCACGGCCCATGCGCCAGATGCCAGGGACACGAACCGGCCACCGCTCCCCGTGACTATGCTCGGAGTGGAGACGCACGCCGACGCATACTGCATTCCTTTGCAGCCGGGCCGGCCGCTGCGGCGCTTCAGCCTCGAGGTGCTCTCCAACGAGGTGGTGTTGGCCCTACTGGGGCTATCCCTGCTTTCGCTCCGTGAGGCACCATGACTTCGAAGGAACTGGTACTCCGCAACTACAGGTTCGAGTCCGTCCCGCGCTTCACCATAGACTTCTGCGCCTGCAGTGAGGTCTACGCTCGCTTGCGGCGCCACTTCAGTGTTGAGACTGACCTGGAGCTGATGGACCGTCTCCACGTGGACTTCCGGTACCCGAAGCCGGAGTGGGTGGGGCCCGAACTGGTGGATGGCCACGGGCGCCCGACCGACTACTTCGGCATTCCTCGCGGGGGCTCTGTGGGGGACTTCGGGTATGCGCTGGAGCATCCTCTTGCGGACGTCGCCTCCCTCGCGCAGGTCGAGGCCTACCCCTGGCCCGAGGCAGACATGTGGGACTATGAAGGGTATGCGGAGGCCTGCGCCGGCTTCGAAGACTACGCTGTGCTCGGTGGCGTTTGGGGCTGGTTCTTCGAGGCGGCCTCGGAGCTGGTGGGGATGGAGCGCTGGTTCTACCTGCTGTACGACTGCCCAGACCTGGCGCACGCCATCCTAGACAAGATCATGGCCTTCATGGAGGCTACGTCGGAGATGATGTTCGCCCGCGCCGGGCGCCACATTGACATCTGCTTCACCGGGGACGACTACGGCTTCCAGTCCGGACCCATGCTCAGCCAGCGCATGTTCGGGCGGTTCGTGCGCCCCTACCTACAGCGGCTGTATGACGTAGGTCGGCGCTACGGCAAACTGATCATGCATCACTCCTGCGGCAGCGTGGCCTATCTGCTACCCACGCTGATGGAGATGGGCCTCAACATCCTCGAACCGGTGCAGGTGGGAGCGGCCGACATGGCGCCCGAGGTGCTGGCGCGTCTGTACGGCGGCAAGCTGTGCTTCCACGGCTCCATAGACACCCAGGCTACCCTCCCGTTCGGCACGCCCGAGGACGTTCGCCGGGAGGTGCGGGCCCGGGTGGAGACGTTCCGCCCTTACGGTGGCTTCACCATTGCCCCCTCCCAACACTTGCTGCCAGAGATCCCGACCCAGAACATCGTTGCCATGTACGAGGCGGCCTGGGAGTACGCCTGGCTGTGAGCCGGGGTAGGCACTGGATTCAGGGGGACGGGAACCGGGCCCGGAGGCGCCAGCCTCTCACCCGTAGTTCCCGTGGGACTCGAGCAGCCGGATGTAGTAGTCGTACGTCTCCGGACTCACGTCCTCGCCCACGGGGTCCGAGCCGATGATGACGCCCCCTTCTCGCCCCGCCTCGATGATGGGGAGCACGTGCCTCTCGATCTCGCCCCGATCACCGCGCGGCAGTATGTGGCTGTTGCAGACTCCGCCGATGAAGGCCAGCCGCCCGCGGTAGCGCTGATGTAGTGAAGCGAAGTCCATCCCTGCCTTGGGTTCCACCGGATGCACTCCAGCGATGCCCGCTTCGATGAGCAGGTCGAGGAACGGAGTCAGGTTGCCGTCGCTGTGGAGCAAGACTCGAGCGCACCCGGCCGCCTTCAGCCGCTGCACGATCTGCCGGTACACCGGTAGCAGCATGGCCTCGAAGGCGTTGGGAGAGAACATGGGGCCCAGGTTCCCGGCCATGTCATCGTAGATCCACACGCCCATGTCGTGGACAGAAGTCCGCCGTAGTTCCTCCAGACCTATCGCCAGGAGGTGTTCGCCCACCAGGCTGAAGAGGTCGCGGCAGAAGGGCCGGTCCTCGGCCATGTCGATGAGCAGCGTCTCCATTCCCCGGATGAAGGAAGATCGGATGAACGGACCGCCGATCTTGACGAACACCGCCCGGCCGGCCCGGTGGTGAGCTTCGACCGCTTGCACCAGGTCGGTGTAGCGGGCGGCGTCGTCCGTGGGCTCGAAGCGCAGGCGGTCGAGGGTGGCTTTGTCTTTCAGGAGGCAATCCACCGTCTCCTGGAAATTGGCCCGGGCGCTGCGGCGGATGGTGCGGCCCCACCCATCATTCTCGATGACGTAGTCGGCCTGTTGGGCCAACACCGCCTTCTTTGAAGGGAAGAAGCTCTCGTCTGCTACGCACACAGCCAGATCCATGCCGTAGTAGTCGATGGGATCGGCGTCCGACGGTAGGTCCTTGGCTTGCCGCCAGCGCTGGACGAAGCCATTCTCGAAGCCGTCTCGCCGAGGGATCCGGTCGGGTGGGTGAAACTCAAGGGCAGCCAGCACTCTTTCGCGCGAGTCCATCTCAGTTACCTTCGGAGAGGTTGCATTCGGTCTGGACGCTCGCCTTGATCCAGCCTGTGAGGTAGCTGCTCGCGCCAGGCAGACCGTGCGCGTCACGCTGGTCGTTTGCCATGGTGTCCTCCGCGTGGCTCGCGGCGCGTTAGCTCAGCTCCCGATCCGCCTCGGCCAACAGGCGCTTGAGTTGGCCTCGCTTTCCCTCGTCCAAAGGACAGCGATTGGGGGCCGTCTTGAGCAGCCGCAGAGCCTTGGTCCGGGCATTGTCCAGCATAGTCCGCTCATCGCCCACCCAGGCCATGGGCACGCGTCGGTCCAGCAGTTCCGGGATCCATTGCGTAGAGCGGAAGTGCCGCGCGGTGTGCTCGGTGTCCAGGAAACGCGCCCCCTGTGGGGCGATGTCGGCAATGAGGTCTTCAGCCAGCGACTCCTGGTCCACTTCGAAGCCCTTGGCGAGGTGAGTTACCGCGCTCACCAACTCCATGTCTAGCATGAGCTCTACCACACTACCTACATCGGCCGTCGCCAGGGTGGCCAGGCTGCCGAAGGAGCGAGCGCCAGAGAGGAACCCAAAGCCGAACCCGAAGGCTCTCTCCATCATGCTCTGCTCGCCTGGGCGCTTGGCCGAGGTGTAGGTGGGTACGGGCGGTTGGTGGCTGCCGCCGAAGAGAGCATCGGCCACATGGTTGGCGGCGCACGTGAGCCTGATCACCTCCGGTGCCCACTGGGCGTGGGTGCCCGTCTTCATGTCCACGCTACACGGCGAAGCCGTCCAACCCGCCAACCGCCCGTCCAGTGCCAGGGAGAAGGCGTTCGCGCCTATCACCTCAGCCGTGATAAGCGCCAGCGCCCCCGCCGGAGTCACTGGTGTGGCCATCCCTGCCACCGGCATGGAGCCGAAGCTCAGCGGCCGGCCAGTCAGCTCGCGCAGCCGCATGGCGGCTGCGATCGCCTCGCGCGAGAGCATGCAGGGCGTGTTGATCCATGCCTTGGCCGGGATCAGGTCTCCTGCGAGGTCTGCCTTTGCCTGCTGCCCCGATCCATGGTAGATGGTGAGAGCTTCGAGGAAGTAGGGCAGCACCTCAGGTGAGTACGCCGAGACGCGATAGGGTTTGTCACTGTTGAGCAGGATGGTGACGAAGGAATGGAACTCAGCGGTCTGGAGGGGCACGTCCTGGGGGATGAAGGTGGGGTGGGTGCGGCCCAAGCGGGGGAAAGCGTTGACAACCCGGGAGAAGGCTGCCTGGTCTTCGACCGTGGCGGGGCGCAGCTTGTCCGTCTCCGGATCGCAGCACCAGAGGGCCTGGCCGGAGACGGAGAAACGCAGTTCCGGGGAGAGGGACTCACCGTCACGCGGGGCCGGTGCCGATCGGCGCAATTCCTCAGCGGCGGCCAGCGTCCTGTCCACCACCGCCCGGTTGGGCATCACCTTCTTGCCGCTCACGACGAAGCCGAAGGTGGTGACGGCATCGTAGAACTCATCCGGAGCATCCACCGTCCAGGGGATGCTGGCAGCCAGGCGCGCGCCAGCTTCGATGACTCCTTGCACGTCGGCCTCGTCGAAACGGCTGGTCGCGGGACGTATCCATTGGAAGGGCATATGACCTCCGCGGCCGCGGCTTCCCGCCTGCGGCTCCGATGTCGTTAGCTGAGGTTTGAGCTCACCTTGCGACTACTTGCCACCCATGCCAGTGAGTGCGATCCCCTGTACGAAGTACCTCTGGCCCAGGAAGAACACAATGATCACGGGGAAGACCATCAGTGATGCACTGGCGAAGACCAGATGCCACTCAGCACCCCAAGTTCTCTGATAGCCGGCTACTCCAAGGGCCAGGGTGTAGTTCTCGGTGGAACGGAGGTAGATTAGCGGGCCCATGAAATCGTTCCAGTGACTCAGGAAGTTAAAGATCCCCACTGTGCCCAGGGCCGGTTTCGTGAGCGGCAACATGATCTGTCTCCAGATCCGCCATGAGTTGGCTCCATCCATTCGGGCCGCTTCGTCCAGGTCCGCAGGAATGGTCATGTAGAACTGGCGGATGAGGAAGATGTTGAATGCACCACCACCGAAGAAGGCCGGGACTGTCAAAGGAGCAATGGTATCCACCCAACCCAGCTGTTTGAACATGACGAAGGTGGGGATGAGGGTCACGATTCCGGGAAGCATCATGGTGGAGAGGAGAATCACGAATAGGCGGTCCCTGCCGGGGAAGCGTAGCCGGGCGAAGGCGAAAGCGGTCAGTGACGACGAGATCAGAGTGCCGATGAGGTTGAGAGCACATATCATGACGGTGTTCTTGAAGAAGGTGCCGAACGGGAGGAGCGTCACCGCCAAGACGTAGTTCTCGAAGTGTACCGGGCCCGGAATCCACTTGGGGGGGAAGGCAAACTGGTCTCCTGGGCCCTTCAGAGATGACGACACGAGCCAGGCAAGGGGCACCAGGAAGGTGATGCCGACGGTGACGAGGAAGAGGTGCATGAAGATCTCGAACAGAAGATGCCTTACCCGGCGCCGCTGGTGCCAGGGCACAGATGTCTGTCGAGCACGTCCGCTTGGCAATGATTCTGCGATCTCCATTGCCTTACTTCCGGAGTTCCTGCTCATAGAAGACCCACCTGTCGGCCAGCCTCAGCTGAATCAGTGTAAGAGCCATGATAATGGCGAACAGAATCCAGGCGAGTGCTGAGGCGTAGCCGATCTTGAAGTACTCCCAGACATTGCGGTACAGGTAGAGCACATAGAACAGAGTGGCGTTCCTGGGGCCTCCTTCGGTCATTATGTAAGCACTGGTGAACACCTGAAACGAGCCTATGAAGCCCATGATCAGGTTGAAGAAGATTACGGGAGTGAGCATGGGCACAGTCACATGCTGGAAGCGCCTGATGGTACCTGCCCCATCAATGCTGGCCGCCTCATACAGAGTCTGCGGGACATTCTGCAGACCAGCCAGGAATATGATGCAGCTGCTGCCTATCCCCCACAGGTTCATCAACATGAGCGAGGGCTTGGCCATGCGAGAGTCCCAGAGCCAGTTAGGGCCCTGGATGCCCAAGAGGGAAAGGAAGGCGTTCATCACCCCGAACTGGGGGTGCAGGATCCAGATCCAGACTATGGCGTTAGCGACTGAGGGAACCACAGATGGGAGGTAGTACCAGGTGCGGTAGAGGGCCTTCCCGTGGATATCGGTGTTCAGCAGGATAGCCAACCACAGAGCGTTGACCAGGTTAATCGGCACGCCGATGAACGTGTAGAAAGCGGTGTTGCCCAGGGACTTGGCCAGCAACTCGTCGTTGAGCGCGATCCTGAAGTTGCCTAGACCGGTCCAGACGGCCGGCGACATGATGTCCCACTTCATGAACGCCAGAATCGCCGACGCTACCATGGGCCCCGCGGTGAAGAGGACAAGGCCCAGGAGCCATGGGGTGATCATGACGTAGGCGTCGAGTGCCTCCCGACGTCGCAGACCTCGGTATCCTGTGCCTGCGCCCGACAGCCCCTGTCCAGCGGTCATCGGTGTCCTCCGCGCTAGCTACTGAGCGAGAAGGGGCACCGGGTATTGCGGCGCCCCTTCGGCTCGACTTGTGCTCTGCAGCCAAGCGTGTAACCCAGCCCTAGCTGGCCAGAATCTCGTTCGCCTTGGTGACGATGTTGGGAATGGCCTCGTCTAAGGTGATCTCACCGAGCTTCACACCCTCGATCTCGGACCGGTAGACCTGGTCGACCTCATTGTGACGACCGGGCAGCAGGAGGTTGCGGTGCATCGCCACGCTGGCGCGATAAACACCGATGTCCTCACCAGGAGCGAGAACGGCCACGAAATCCTCAGAGTCGAAGATGCTGTGAGTGAACGGCATGCTGGACTTGAGCAGCGTCTTCTGGCAGTCGTCGCCCACCAGGAACTGCAGGAGCTTCCAGGCTTCCTCCGGGTGAGGCGAGCCTCTGGGGATAGCGAATCCATCCCAACCGCCTCTGGTGAACCGGCTACCGCGCGGCCCCACCGGCATGGATATGCAGCCCAGATCAAGGGGATTGTCCCTCGCAGCGTTGAGGTAGAAGCTGACACGAGCGCCCAAGGTGTATGCCACCCTGCCACTGTTGAACCCGTCCGGGTAGGTGGCGGCGACGGGCCCGGCAGGGGCCACCTTGTGAACAACGAACATGTCCGCCAGGTACTGCAGCGCTTCCCTAGCTTCCGGCTCATCCAACAGGCACCGCGTGAGCGCCTCATCGTAGACATTGCCGTCGGCGGACCATATCCAGGCGCACACCCACGTCAACCGCTCAATGTTGATGCTCCAGACCCCAAGAGTGGCCTCCAGGCCCTCGCCGCCGGTGGCTTTGAGCAGCTCCTCCAGCAGCGTAGTCCAGTTCCAGTTCCCGGCCGACTCGAGCTCGTTGGGGTCAACCATGCCCCGCTCGCCCAGGAACCCCTTGTTGTAGACGAAGAACTGGGTATTGCAGCCGTAAGGGAGACCGTGTATGTCTCCCCGCCAGGAGAAGACGTCCAGTGCGGCGGGGAAGAGGTTGTCCGAGTCGAAGTTGTCCCGTACCATCCATTCGTTCACCGGCAGCAGCGCGTCCCGGCTGGCTAGGGCAGTGTAGAAGTTCGGGTGCACGTACCAGACATCGGGGAAGGTGCCGGCGGCGATATCGGCCAGAGTCCGCTGCTCATAGCCCGTCGTTCCGCCGGGGGTCTCCTCAGGCAGGACCTTGATCTCATCGTATAGCGCTTCGAACAAGTCAAACATCTCGCGTTCGTTGTAGCCCGGGGCATAGGGAGCTCTCAAGGTCACAAACCCGGTCGACACCTCCTTGACGGTCTCAACGATCACCGTCTCCTTCACGATCTGCGGCGTGCCCTCCACGATCACGGTCACTTCCTTCTCGATGACCTGGGGGGTGGCGGCCGCGCCGCAGGCGCTCAGCGCTGCCATGCCCGCGGTCATGGCTCCCAGACCGAGAAAGCCTCTTCTGCTCAGCTTGCGCGACATGCTCTGCCCTCCTGCCTGCCTCAGGTAGTGCGGCTCGGCCAGTTACACCGGCCTCTGCATTCATCGGGACGGACACCCTTTGCCTGCTTCTTCACCTCCTCGCCAAGAGTATGCCACCGTTGCACCGTCACACGACGCTCACGCACCCGAAGGCGCCCGCAAGGCCGCTTGCATAACGTAGTCCGCCAGCAGCGGCGTGTACCGTAGCACGTAGTACACCGCGCCCACGGCACCTGCGCGCGAGCCCAGCCGGGTGGGCACGATGTCCACGTGGTTGTACAGGTACGACAAGGTGTGCTCCCGCAGGGACTGCCGGATGGCCTGCATCAGGGGCTCCCCCGCGGCGCTCATGGGTCCCCCGATCACCACCACGTCCGGGCTCAGGAGGTTGACCAGCCCGGAGACCACCACCCCTATCCGCTCCCCCGCCTCGCGGATGACCGAAAGGCAGGTAGGGTCGCCGGCACGGGCGGCCTCGAGCACGATGGTGCCGTCAATGCGGGACAGGTCACCCCCCACGATGTCGTGGACCACGCTGGGTTCCCCTCGCTTGAGCAGTCGGCGCACTCGGCGGCTGAGCGCGGGCATGGAAGCCACAGTCATCAAGCAGCCGCGGCTGCCGCAGCCGCACAACTCCCCGTCCGGCACCGCCAGTATGTGTCCGATGGCCTCCCCGGCACCTACGCTTCCCCAGTAGAGCTCCCCGGCCAGGATCATGCCGCCGGTGACGCCGGTGCCGAGGCGGATGTAGACGACGTTCTGCCGGCCTCGGCCTTCGCCCTGCTCATACTCGCCCAGCGCCCCCATCTTGCCCCGGTTGGCCAGGACGACGGGCACTCCCGTGCGCTCCGTGAGCATGGGGCCCAGGGGAACGTCGTACCAGTCGAAGTCGTAGGCTGCCCGAATCACCCCTTCGGCCGGGTCGGCCAGGCCTGGGGTCCCCACGCCGATGCCGAGCAGGCGCCCGCGAGCGATTCCCGCCTCGGCTAGGAGAGCTTCCATGCCAGCGCCAATCATGTCCACGTAGTCAACTGGCCGGGCATGGAGGCCGGGCGAGTCCAGCTCGCTGTCGGACAAGATGCGGCCGCCGGGGTCGGCAAGGACCATGCGCAGCTTGGTCAGCCCCAGCTCCACCCCACCTACCACCACTGCCCCAGGTGTGAAGGCAAAGGGGACCGCCGGCCGCCCCCGCGAGTTGGGGTAGCCGCGGTCCTCCGCCTCCTGGAGCAAACCCACCTGAACACAGTCGTCCACCACGCTGGACACCGTCGTCTTGGAGAGGCCCAGGTCCCGTGCCAGGCGGGCGCGGCTAGTGGGTTGGCCCTGGAGGCGAACCAGCCGGTCAAGCACTGCCCGCAGGGTGCCGGCCCTCCCCCGGGAGAAGCGATCCTCACCCACCACGCGCGGATATCTGGAGCGTCGCGTCTCCTCCGCCATGGATCGTGTGCTTTCGTCCATATGGAGACGAAGTATACCGGTGCCACCCCCTTCTGTCAAGCCTATCCGCCCGTTGACGGCGATGCGAGATGCTGATACACTCTGGTTTAGTTCATAGCTGGACCAGCGCCCGACTACGGCGGGGCCGGCGACTGGGGGAGTTGCCCATGGTGCCCACGATCGTCTCTACGATGCGCGATGAGATGTACGACCTGGTCTTCACCCTGACAGCGGAGGAACGGCTCCGGTCCTTCTCCCACTTCCACCGCTATCAGGGCGCGGCCGACGCCGACGAGGACATTCTCATCTCCCTCCTGCAGGGCGCCGATGCCGCCATCACCTGCTGGGGCGTCAGGCTCACCGATCGGGTCATCGCAGCGACGAACCTCAGGATCATCGCGCACGCCGCCGGCTCGGTGAAGGGTTTCCCCTCGGCCGTGTGGGAGCGGGGCATCGCCGTCACTCACGCCGCTCCTGTCATCGCGGTGGCGGTGGGGGAGATGGCCCTGGCTCTCACCCTGGCCTGCCTGCGCCACTTCCCCGCTCATCAGGAGGCTTTCCGCCACCGGGGGCTCCGGGGCGACCCCTCCATCCAACCGCGACTGCTGGCCAACCGCAGCCTGCATGGGTTGAAGGTGGGCATCGTAGGTGCCTCCGCCACCGGGCGGGAGTTCCTGAAGCTGCTCAAGGCCTTCGGGGACGTCGAGGCGTGGATCTACGACCCTTATCTGTCTCCCAACGAAGCGGAAGCGCTGGGTGTTGCCAAGGCCGAGCTCGAGGACCTGCTCACCCAGTGTGACGTGGTCTCCCTGCACTGCCCCTCCCTGCCCGAGACACACCACCTCATCAACGCCAGGACGGCTTCCATGCTCAAGGATGGCGCCGTCCTCATCAACACCGCCCGCGGTGCTCTGGTGGACCATGACGCCCTTCTGCCCCACCTCCAGTCGGGTCGTATCTCGGCCGGGCTGGACGTGTACCTGGAGACCCTCTCGGGCGAGGAGGCGGTGGCCCAGAGCCCCTACCGCGACCTCGACAACGTCGTCATCACCCCGGGCATCGCCGGTCCGGCGGGCACGGTCACCAAGCGCATGAGCCTGTTCGTCGCAGAGGAGCTGGAGCGCTTCTTCAGCGGCAGGCCCCTACACAAGCAGGTCACCCGCGAAGCCCTGGACCACATCGCCTGAGGGAGAGCCTTCGGATATGGAATCAGACGTGCGCGTTCTGGAGGTAGAGACGTCGTTCACCCGGTGCCGGGCCCGCTCCCCCATTAAGTTCGGCGCCGTGGTCATGGACTCTGCCGTGCTCTTCGAGGCTCGGGTCACGGTGGAGAACGGCCGGGGTCGCAGGGGCAGCGGTTGGGGAAGCATGTTCCTAGCCGATCTGTGGGCCTTCCCCAGCGCCGCGGTAGGGCACGAGGAGGCGGAGCGGGCCATGGTGGAGCTCTCCCGGCGTTGCGCCGCCCTGCTGGCCAACTATCACGGCAGCGGGCATCCTCTCGACATCGCCCGGGAGGTTGAGCCGGGCTTTCACGAGCTGGCCGAGAACCTGAGTGCTGAGTGGGGCCTGGCGGAGCCTCTGCCAGCCCTGGCCACTCTGGTGAGCGCCTCCCCCCTGGACGCCGCCTTGCACGACGCCTTCGGTCTGGCCAACGGAGTGGACACCTACCGGACCTACGGCCCGGCGTTCATGTCCCATGACCTGGCGCATTACCTGGGCCCCGGACATGAGGGGCTATACCCGGAGCATTTCCTGCGGCGTTCGTTCGCTCCCAAGGTGCCCGTCTTTCACCTGGTGGGGGGCCTGGACAGACTCACCCGGAGCGAGCTGCGCGGCACTGAGCCCGACGATGGGCTACCCAACAGCCTGGAGCAGTGGATCGAGCGCGAGGGCCTCTACTGCCTCAAGGTGAAGCTGCGCGGGAACGACCTGGTGTGGGACGTGGAACGGCTCCTGGCGGTAGATCGAGTGGCGCAGGAGGTCCTGCGTGCCCACGGTCGCCAAGAGCATTATCTCACCGCCGACACCAATGAGGTCTGCGACACTCCCGACTACGCGATCGAGATGCTGGCCCGGGTTCGCGAAGCTTCGGCGGACACGGCCCGCCGCATCCTCTACGTGGAGCAGCCCACCCAGCGAGACCTGTGGCGCTTTCCCCACGACATGCACGGACTGGCGAAGATCGTGCCGGTCCTGGCCGATGAGAGCCTCTACGACGACGAGCTGTTCGATCGGGCTCTGGAGCTCGGCTGGTCCGGTCCGGCTCTCAAGGCCTGCAAGGGGCAGTCTCACACTGTCCTGTGGCTGGCCAAGGCGGAGCACCTAGGTCTGCCGTACTCCATTCAGGACTTGACCAATCCTGGCCTGGCCCTGCTCCAATCGGTGGGACTGGCGGCCCGCAGCCATCCTCTCATGGGGGTGGAGTACAACAGCCGGCAGTACTTCCCCGACACCTCACCAGATGTGCAGGCCGCCCACCCTGATGCCTTCCACGTTCGCGGGGGGGAGGTGCGGACCGAAAGCTTGAGGGGACCGGGGCTCGGGTTCTGCATGGACCAGGTGCGGCGCCAGTTCGCAGTTTGACCGGTGTCAGTCACGACTCGGGTTTGCGGGTAAGGTTGCAGCAGCCTACTATAGTGGGCGCGCCGGTGGTGAGCTCTGCGGCCGGTGCTGTGTCCATCTCGGGAGCGGGGGAATTCCTCAGTGTTGCCGTTGGCGGTCTTGGCCCTCAGCGGCGCCGTCGCCGGTGCGCTGGGGGCCATGTTAGGAGTGGGGGGTGGCTTTGTCATCGTTCCCGCTCTGTCCATCTTGTTCGGTGTGCCGATGCACACTGCCGTGGCAGCGGGCCAGGTGGGTGTGGTGGCCACTTCGACCGTGGCCAGCCTGCACTACCTTAGGGAGGGTCTGGTGCATCTGCGCCTGGCCCTAGCCCTACTCCTTGCGACAACTCTAGGAGCGGCCACTGGCGCCGCTGTGGGCAGCAAGCTCGATGCGCGCTACCTTTCGGTGGTGTTTGGCGTGGTCCTCCTCTACGTGGCCTGGCGCATGATGGGGCAGAGGTCGCGCTTCGATGACGGGGAGATCACGGTGCACAACTGCCCGGTGAGCCGGTGGTGGCTGGGCCACACGGGAGCCTACGTAGGTGGAGCCCTCTCCGGGCTCCTGGGGATTGGAGGAGGGGTGATCAACGTCCCTCTCTTTTGCCTGGGGATGCGCATACCTATGCGCCTCGCCACGGCTACGAGCGCGTTCTTGGTGGGCATCACCGGAGCCACGGCGGCTATCGTCTACTACTCGCGAGGGCATACGGACCTCGTAGTCACTGGAGCCACCGTTCTGGGTGCTTTAGCCGGCGCCGCTCTGGGGGCCAGGGTCGCCACCCGCATCAACGCCGGCTACCTCCGCATCGCCTTCGGTGCCCTGGCAGCCTACACGGCGATCGTGATGATTGGCCGAGGCTTGGAGCTGTCGCTGTGACCACGGCCGGTGCTCGAGGCAGGGATCATGGTGCGCTTGGGGACAGCCTTCACTGCGGTCTCAGAACCATCCTGCAATGGGGGACCGCTGTTGCCCTGGCGCTGACCCTCGTCGGTGTGGTGCTGAAGGCGTCCGCTGGGCAGCCTGAATGGGGCGCCGCGATGGCCATGCCGCTGAGTGAGTTGTTCGGGCGGGGCGCACTATTGACCATCGAGGGGATGCTCAACCTGGGGCTGCTGGCTCTGCTCACCACGCCGGTGCTCTGCGTGGTGCTGGCCGCGATATGGTTCGTGCTCCGACGGGAGTGGGGCTACGGAGCGGTCTCCCTCGCGGTGCTGGTGGTCATCGCCACCAGTCTGTTGACGTCGCCGTAGCGCGAGCCGGAAGGAAGCCTAACCCGAGGGGGTGGCCTCGATGGGCCGGCCACCCAAAGGCGTGGGGGTGGGTCTTCGTCCCTCCACCGTGACCTCATAGTTCTCCACCGGCCACGCGATGGGCACCAGGCTCACCTGGAAGACGGCCCTGCTGCCTGGGGGCACGGGCTCCAGCGGCTCTCGCCCGGCCCCGATCACTGCGCCGTCGCGTCCGTACAGGGTAACCACGACGAAGACGTCCAGGGCCGTCTCTTCCCCCAGGTTGCGGACCTTACCCATGACCACGAAGGTGCGGTCGTAGACGGCGCGACCGGTAGATTCGGCCACCGACAGGGCCTGGTGCACCAGACGGGCCGGCACCTCAGGCAGGGCGCGGATGACGCGAGCCACCGCACGCTGGTAGGGTGGTGCTTCGCCTATGACCACGGCGAATGGAGCTCTGCCTCCACCGGCGATCACATCCGCCATGGCCGCAGTGGTGATGCTCGCCAGGACGCTGCCACTACCGTCCTGCAACTCCACCTGGACCGTCACCTCTTCCACGCCCTGCGGACTGTCGTTCACTACCTCACCGAGGACGACGGCCAAGCCAGCCTGGGTGCGGACGTCGGCCTGGGAGGAGACGTGTACGGGCATCGGAGTGGGGGTGGGTGTGCTCCTGTCGCCTTCGCCGCTGGCAGCCGGGATGATGATCTCCTGGCCGATCTGCAGCAGCCGAGGGTCGGTGATGCCATTGACCTCCTGGATCTCGGAGGCGGAGACTCCGAAGCGCGCGGCGACCTCGACCAGGGTATCGCCCTGCTGGATAGCGTAGACGATGGGCGTGGGGGTGGCCGTCGGAGTGGCGGTCGACGTCGGAGTGACCGGCTCGTCCGTCCAGGTGGGAAGAGTGGTGGCCGTGCCCGAGGCGGCGGGGCGCCTGGGGGCGGTTGACGTGCCATCGCGACCGGGGTCCCCGGCGCCGCAGCCCGGGAGGGTCCCCGCAGCGAGCAGAACCAGCGCCGTCGCAACCGCGGGAGCCAGGCGCCTCATAAGCCGATAGGGGCCTCGACCCACACTGTGCCCAGGGAGCAGGCGAGGGTCTTCAGGCCAACTGTCTTGGTGAGACGGCGCCCCCCGAGAACGACGCCGAGCTCCGCTTCCTTCACGGGATGGCACACCGTGCGCTGCAGCTCTCCGCGGGCTACGGCGCCTGCGACGCTCGCGAGCGTCTGGCGGGTGCGACCCACGGCCTTCCCGGAGGTTGTGGCTCCCCGGGAAGCCCAGGCCGCAGCTGGCGAAGCTAGTGGTTCCCCCATCCGATGGCGCAGTCGGTCGAGAGCGGTGCCGGCAGGCGCTCCGGCAGAGAGCCCAACGAGCCGGCCCCCGGCCTGCCGCAGCCAGGTTTCAGGCGTCAGGCCGAGCACTCTGGCCACCTCCACGCTCTTCCCCACTTCTGGGTGGACGTCGGGCAGAAAGTGGACGGCATAGAGCGAGACCCGGGCGCGGAGGAGCCTCAAGAAGCGCAGCCGGCGGGCACCGGTCACCATGACAGGCTTATCCTAGCAACACCGTGAGCGGTTGACAGCAGATCCAACCTGGCCGGAGCAGCCTCGGTGAAGGTGCCCCGATAGGCGCCGACCGCGAGCGGCACACAATACACCTCTCGTAGCCCCTCCAGCGGGCGGCCGTTGTTCGAGCGGTCGTCGTGGTCTAGAATCTGAAGGTATCCGTCCAGGCACGAAACAAGCCGGTCGAGGTCCATGCAGAACTGACAACCTTGCCGGAATGGGCGCCATTGTAGGCGGGCGGCCGTCCCGCCGCAAGGACTGCGCCACCTTGCGCCGGTGCCTTCGAGGCCGAGCCGAGGCCTTCGGGGGTCATCGGCCATTGCAGGCTGGGAGTGAGAACGTGGAACACGCACTACTGAGCAAGTGTCCTGTCTGTGAGGGAAACCTGCTGGTGACCGGGCTCAAGTGCCGTGACTGTGGCACGGTGGTGGGGGGATCCTTCTCGCCCGGGCTGTTCAGCCGACTGGACGGGAGCCAAGCGGAGTTTCTGCGTCAGTTCGTGTTCAGCCGCGGGAATCTGCGCGAGATGAGCCGGCGGCTGGGTGTGTCCTATCCGACTGTCAGAGCGCGGCTGAATGACCTGGTGGCGGCGGTGGAACTCGAGTCGGAGCTGCGCAACCGGTGATCAGTCCTGCGGGAGGTCTCGGCGATAGGTGAGCGGCGCCGCCGCACAGCGCCTGCCCCTCGAGGGCATGACTGAGCTCGCTCTGCGTCTGGTGCCTCCTGGCGACCTCGGAGACAGTGGTGCTGTCTCGGTGATAGTTGAGCCTGTGGCAGGGGAAGCCGCCTGGCTCGAGGTCTGCCCCCCAGAGGCTGAGGGTGCGAGCATCGAGTTGTCCCGAGGTGCGACTGCTTTGGCGGCGCTGGTGCGACCTGCTGCCGGGCGGGACGGTCGGGTTAGGCTCGGGATTCCGGCTCACCTGACAGCGCTTGCCCTCGAGCTGGACCGGGGTTCGGTGGAGGCCTCCGGGCTGGAGTGTCGGAGGCTCTCGGCGCTGGTGAAGAGAGGGGACATCCTTCTGCGGCGGTATGGCGGGTTCCTGGTCGCGTCGGTGGGCCGAGGCGCGCTCAACCTGGAGGGCCTGAAGGGCGAGACGCTGGCCAGCGTGGGGTGGGGACAGGTGAGCTGTTTTTCGTGCGGGGGTGTCCTGCGCCTGCATGTCGGAGACGGCTCCCTAACCATCAGCGACTTTCGGGGAGCGACGGTGGAGTTGCGGGGGGAGAAGGCGTCGGTGAAGGCAGCTAATGCCGAGACCGACTGCCTGGCGCTGGAAGGGCGCCAGATCAGCGCTGACGTGGAGACGGCCATCGCTAGACGGCTGATCGTGCGGGCCGAGCAGCTGGATCTGAGCTTCCGCGGTCTGCTGGGCGACGGCGAGCATCGCGTGACTGCTGAGCAAGGGTGCGCCCGGCTGGTGCTTCCGGAGACAGCCCCCCTGAAGTTCGATCTCTCTACCGGAGGCGGTAACCTGCGGTGTGCCTTCCCCGGCATTGAGGTGGGGCGGCGCGGACGGCCCAGCAGCGGGGGGCGTCGCCTGGTGGGCCGATGGATGCGGGGTACCGTCGAGCTTGGCGTGAGCTTGGGGCGGGGCGACGTCTGTCTACTCACCTACCCGGTCGGGGCAACGGGCGCGAAGCAGGGGATCCAGTCGCCGCAGCAGGCCGGCGGGACCATCGGCCGACAGGGCCACCACTGAGAGAAAGGCACCGGCGGTGTCGGCGGCGACGTCCGCCCAGTCAGCCATGCGGCCGGCAACGAACGACTGATGATACTCGTCGCTGAGGGAGTATAGGAAGCACAGCCCCAGCACCACGAGCGCCTGCTTGCGGGAGAGCCATCCCCCCCCGGCAAGGGCAGGGCGAGCCATGAGAACTGCTAGGACGGCGTACTCCCCTGCATGGGCCGCCGCCTTGACCGTCCGGTCGAGCCATGTCTCGCCGATGGTGGGCAGGGTCGGCTGAGCCGACACCACATAGATGGCAGCCATCCACAGAAGGACCGGCCCCAAAAGCGCCGCCTGGCGCAGCAGGCTTACTCGCGTTCGGCGCCTATCCCGCGTGAGGAGACCGCTCGCCGATAGGCGTCCTCTACTTGATTGGCCAGGTTGCTCCACAGGTACTCCTCTCTCAAGCGCTGGGCAGCGGCTTGGCCCAGCCGTTCTCGGCGAGGGGCGTCAGACAGCAGCGATTGGACCTCGCTTGCGCACTGCTCCGCGTCCAAGGGAGGGGGAACGAGAACCCCAGCCCGGCCGTAGTCCAGGTAGCGGACGTTCTCTCCCACTGCCGAGGCCACGATGGGCAGCCCGAGCGACATCAACTCCAGAAGTTTGACGGAGCTCTTGGTCCGGGCCACTAGAGTGTCCTCGAAGGGTACCACCGCCACGTGCGCGGCGGCTAGGTAGGAGGGTAGACGGTCGGGCTGCACCCAGCCGACGTACCTGAGCGCCTGGGCCAGACCGGCCGAACGGGCCTCCGCCGCCAGTTTCTCTTCCTCACCGGCCAGGCCCCTGCCTACCACGAGCAATCCGACCTCGGGGCTCGATCGGCGGAGGGCGGCCATGAATGCGACGGGCCACGAGGGCGCAAACTCGGCGAAACGCGTGTAGAGGAGTATGGTCTGATCCGTTAGGTCGTGGCGGCGGCGCACTTCCTCTACCTCTTCCGGCTTGGGATGGGCGAGGGGAGCCGTCAGGCCGTTGGGCACCGCGAACACGCGGGATGGCTGCACCCCCAGGCTCCAGACGATGGAGCGCAGTTCCTCGCTGGCCACGGTGACCGCGTCGGCGTGACAGTAGCACCACCGCTCCTGCCAGGATCCAGCCGCACGCGCCCAACCAGGGAAGGGGCGTCGCTCGTTCCAGCCGCCGCCTCCCTCCCAGTCGTCGCCATCAACGACGAGGGGCAGTCGGCGGCCGGGCAATACGGTCCGAACCACGTTGAGCTGGGCTACCCCGGCCGAGAAGCCAATGGGCTTGAATGCGTGAATCAGGTCGGGCTGGAACCGGGCCACTGCCCGGGCCAGCCGAGCCAGGACGGCCAGCGGTCCCCCCGATAGGCTTACCTGCTCCACCGGCACCCCGCGTGCTTCGGTGGTGAGTCCGGCGCTATCGGGGTCGTCCCACGGCGGGACGAACACCCTAACCTGCTTGCCTCGGCGCTGTAGCTCTAGGGCGATGGGCACGGCGCGGGCAGCGACGGTTGCCTTCGGTTGAAGGCCGAAGGTGCCAACCAGAGCCACGCGCGACACCCTTTTGCCCACAATGGCCGCGAGTATACGGGAGCCCTGAGGCCCGGACAATGTGGGCGGCCGCAGACACTCTGAGACGGCGGCGCTGTGCATGCACTCAGACCGGCAACCGGTCACGACGGTGGGACTTCGCCGCACGGCCCTGGGCACGGCGGTGCCTCGGCAAAGCTCAGCGCCCGGGCTTCACTGGCCACGAGTCCTCATCAGCGGCGTGCAGCCCGGAGCAAGTACGCTCAACTTGAGCCGTCTGGTGCGATCGGCGGGACTGGCCATGAGAGGGAGAGGGCCTATAATGGAGCGGCTTTGCCCAGCCGCTCGCATGGTGAAGACGATGTCCAGCAGACCAATCACGATAGTGATGAGCGTGACGCTGGCAGCCCTTGTGGTTGCCTGTGGTTCTGGAGGGGCCCAGCCCACTGTCGGGCCCGTCGCCCCGGGGCTGACGCCTGCCGCCCTGCCCACCAGCCGCCCGCCCTCTGCCACCTCCACGCCGACACCCACGGCGACCGCCACTGCCACTGCGACACCATCGCCAGTGGCCCTGTGGATAGACCCGTCGGTGCCTGCACCGGTAAGGGCGGCAGTACTGGGAGCCAACGAGCTGACGGTGGTGGACAGCGCTGACGAGGCCGAGGTGCTGCTGCGGCCGGCCTCTGAGGGTCCGGGGCCGGAATGGGTGCTGGTCCCGGTGGTGCCCTTCGCCACTATCGCGGACGATATCTACTGGGACGATGTGCTTGCCTACTGGGCTGGGGAGGGGGAGGCTCTCACATACTTAAGCGGGGACGGCTCCGTCCCTACCCTCATGTTGACGGCTGCGGTGTACGATGCTTTGCGGGGCCTGCTGGGTGAGCCGGGGGAGGCGGTGCCCATCCTGGTGACCGAGGAGAGCTCCATAGTGGATGAAGCCTGGTCTGCCCGCCCAGCCGTCTGGGGCATCGTGCCCTTCGATGAGCTCGAGCCGCGGTGGAAGGTGCTGCGACTCGACGGCGTGAGCGCGCTGGAGAAGGGGCTGGCCGACAAGCCGTGGCCGCTTAGGCTGCGATACGACGTCACCGGGCCTCGGGCCCAGGAGGTGCAGCTGCCCCAGTACACTAACCGGGATGAGGTACGGATGACTCTCCTGGTGATGACCGGGGTGACGGCGATGGTGCGAGGCACTGCCGCCAGGATGGACCAGTACGGAGTGCTGTATCCGGCAGAGCACATCGCGGAGTTGATGCAGTCGGCCGACATTGCTCACATATCGAACGAGATACCTTTCGCATCTGACTGCCCTCCGGGCAACATGCACCAGGAGAGCCTCGTGTTCTGCAGCGCTCCGGAGTATATGGAGCTGCTACGCCACCTGGGCACAGACGTAGTAGAGCTGACAGGCAATCACTTCCAAGACTGGGGCTCCGAGGCCACCATCGAGACGGTGCAGATGTACAAGCGGGAGGGATGGCCTCACTACGGCGGAGGGGTGGACCTGGAGGACGCCCGTCGCCCCAAGTTCACCGCTCGGAATGGCAACTCCTTCGCGTTCATGGGATGCAACCCGGTGGGGCCGGAATACGCCTGGGCGACCGAGAACCGCCCGGGTGCTGCTCCCTGCGACTTTGACTACATGCACGAGCAGCTAGGCGCCTTAAAGGACGCGGTGGACATACCAATCGTTACCTGGCAGTACTGGGAATTCTACCATTACGAGCCGACCCCCCAGCAGCGCGAAGACTTCCGTGGGATGGTAGACGCGGGGGCCAAGATCGTCAGCGGCAGCCAGGCTCACCATCCTCAGGCCTTCGAGTTCTACAACGGCGGTTTCATTCACTATGGATTGGGCAATTTCCTCTTCGACCAGATGTGGAGCCTGGGCACGCGCCAGCAGTGCGTGGACCGACATGTGATCTACATGGGCCGCCACCTCTCCACCGAGGTACTGACTTTCATGCTGGAGGACTATGCTCAGCCGCGGCCGATGACACCAGAGGAGCGGGCTGAGTTGTTGTCGTCGTTGTTCGCTGCCTCAGGCTGGTAGGGGGCGAGCACATCGCCGGCTTCGGCGCCGATCAGAGCCGGGGCGCCCAGCGCGTCCTGTATCTGGTGCAGGGTCATGCCGTCCAGAGTCAGAGCGCACTCCTGGTTGAACATGGCGCGGGGTAGGCAGACGGTGGTGCCCGCGGGCACCCGACCCAGTGCTGCCACTAGATCTTGGCCCGTGAGCAGCCCGGAGACGGTTACCGTCGGGCCCAGCGTCTCATTGACCACGGCCGTCACCTGCACATCGGCCCCCATAGCCCGCATCTGCCCAGCGATGGACTGCCACAGCGGCTCGATGAGAGTCCCACACACCACCAGGCGCGTGCCTTCGGGTGGGGGGCATGTGGCCAAAGCCCGGCGGTCTGCCTCCCAGGTATCGACAAACAACCGCACTGCTCCCACTCCGTTCTCCGCTTGAGGGAAGCTCTCGTAGTAGGGTGCACCCGGCAAGTCGATGCCTCCCATGAGGAACCACTCGTCCGAGGCGTACACAGTGCGGCGCCCGAGCCGGGCGGCGTAGCGGCGCCGCCACTGGCGCACCTGAGCGATGACTGGCTCGACTTCCGCGGGGGTGAAGGGGTACAGGTGCGACGGGGCGCGCCCGGTCAGGCCCACGGGTACCACCGACACGCTCAGGCAAGACTCACCCAGTTGTAGTAGGTCGCCCAGGGTGCGGTCCAGGTGAGGTCCGTCGTTGAGCCCAGGGACCAGCACCACCTGGGCGTGAAAGGCGATGCGGTGGCTGCGGAGCCACAGCAGCTTGTCCATGAGCGGGATGCTCTCCCGCACGCCTAGGAGCCGGTCGCGCACTGACTGATCGGTAGCATGCACCGACACGTAGAGAGGGCTCAACCTCTGCTCGGCCAGCCGACTCCAGTCATCTTGCTCCAAGTTTGTGAGGGTGACGAAGTTGCCATAGAGGAAACTGTAACGGTAGTCGTCGTCCCGAACGTAGAGCGAAGGCCGAAAGCCGGGTGGCATCTGGCGGACGAAGCAGAAGGGGCAGCGGTTGCGGCAAGTCCGCAGGCCGTCGAAGAGAGCCGACTCAAACTCTACCCCGAAAGGCTCGCCTGATCCGAGAGCCACCTCCAGCAGCAGATGCTGGCCCGCGCGTTCTACGAGCAGGGTGAACTCGTCGGCGGCGGTATAGAAGCGGAAGTCGAGGACGTCACGGAGGGAGCGACCGTCCACGGCGAGCAACACGTCGCCCGGCTGGAGCCCAAGCTGATGGGCCGGGGAGCCGGGCGACACGCGAGCGATCTTGCCCCCGGGCGCGCGACCGGGGGCTGGGGCCGGAACGGGATCACTCCCGGCGGTTCTTCCGCCGCTGATAGTCACGGTATATGTACATCAACTCCTTGTCGAAGAGCGCGCGCTTCAGGTCCACGGCCATCTCGCGCGCCAGGGCCAGGATCTCAGCCGACTCCTCCTGAGTGAGCTCGACGCCGAACTCCTTGAACTTGTGGTAGATGGTATGGGACCCGGAGTGCTTGCCCACTACCAGCTGCCGCTCCAGCCCCACTTCTTCCGGGCTAAAGACCTCGTAGTTCTGGGGATTCTTGAGGACGC
>JABLXR010000046.1 GCA_013178015.1 Anaerolineae bacterium | reverse complement strand
GGGGAGGGGGATGAAGAGAGGGGGCTGGCCGAGAACGACCTGTATCGCGTGGGAACGACCATCGTGGTGCATCGGATGGTGCGTCAGCCAGATGGCAGCCTGCGGCTGATGGTTCAGGCGTTGGAGCGATTCCGGATCGTCGAGTTCTTGAGCCTGGAACCGTACCCGAGGGCCCGGGTCGAGGCATTGCCCGAACAGGTAGAGGACGATGTGGAGACGAGGGCTCTGGCCCGCAACATCGTCTCTCAGTTCCAGCGCTTGGTGTCTATGGTGCCGTACTTGCCCGACGAGCTGTCGGTCGCGGCCATGAACCTGGATGATAATCGGCAGCTGGCCTACCTGGTGGCCACAAGCACCCAGATGCAGCCAGCCGAGGCCCAGGCTATCCTGGAGATGGACAGTGTCAAGGAGAAACTTCGCCGCCTGACCGAGGTGCTTAGTAGCGAGCTGGAGGTCCTTGAGCTAGGCCGCAAGATCCAGTCCGAGGCCATGTCGGAGATGGAGAAGACCCAGCGGGAGTACTTCCTGCGGCAGCAGCTGAAGGCCATTCAGCGCGAACTGGGGGAGACGGACGAGCAGACGGCGGAGGTTGCTCGTCTGCGGGAGCAGATTGAGAGGGCAGGCCTGCCAGAGGAGGCAAGGCGGGAAGCGGAGAGAGAGCTCGGGCGTCTAGCGACTCTGCCACCGGCAGCAGCCGAGTACGGTGTCATCCGCACCTACCTGGAATGGCTGGCTAGTTTGCCCTGGTCGGTGGTTACCGAAGACCGGCTGGACCTGGAGCATGCCCGGACTGTGCTGGACGAGGATCACTACGATCTGGACAAGATCAAGGAGCGGATCATCGAGTACCTAGCGGTCCGCAAGCTACGGGCGGAGCGTCGGCGGGAGGGAGAGGCAGAAGAGGAGAGACGAGACTACATCAGGCGGGAACGTGAGGGCGCCATACTGTGCTTCGTGGGACCCCCTGGGGTGGGCAAGACATCGCTGGGGCGTTCCATCGCTCGAGCCATGGGGCGCCAGTTCACCCGTACCTCTCTGGGTGGGCTGCACGACGAAGCGGAGATTCGCGGTCATCGGCGCACGTACATTGGGGCGATGCCGGGGCGCATCATCCAAGCCATACGGCGGGTGGGCACCCGGAACCCGGTCATGATGTTGGATGAGGTGGACAAGCTAGGGCGCGATTTCCGGGGCGACCCGGCCTCGGCGCTGCTGGAAGTGCTGGACCCGGAGCAGAACGTAGAGTTCCGGGACAACTACTTGGACGTGCCTTTCGATCTGTCGCAGGTCCTGTTCATCACCACCGCCAACCTGTTGGAGCCGATCCCGGAGCCGCTGCGAGACCGGATGGAGATCCTGGAGCTCGATGGGTACACGGAGGAGGAGAAGATCCAGATCGCGCGCCAGTATCTGGTAAGGCGGCAGATCGCTGAGAATGGGCTTCGGCCCGAAGAGCTGGACTTCACTGAGGCTGCTCTGCGGCGCATCGTGCGGCAGTATACGCGTGAGGCAGGGGTGCGTGAGCTGGAGCGAAGGATCGGCGCCATCGCCCGGCGGGTAGCAGTGCGCGCAGGCGCCGGAGAGCTAACCGGGCAGGTGCTGATCGAGGCAGAGGACGTCCCCGAGTATCTCGGCAAGCCAGTGTACTACCAGGAGGTAGCAGAGCGCACGCAGATCCCCGGCGTGGCCACGGGGCTGGTGATCACCGCGGCCGGAGGTGACATAACCTTTATCGAGGCGGCGCGCATGCCTGGCGAGGGGCGATTGACGCTCACGGGTCAGTTGGGGGAAGTGATGCGCGAGTCGGCGCAAGCGGCGCTGACTTACGTCCGGTCGCGAGCTCGCGACCTGGGGATAGACCAGGACTCCCTGCGCCAGAGCGACATTCACATACATGTGCCGGCTGGCGCCGTACCGAAAGACGGTCCGTCTGCGGGGATCACCATGACGGCCGCCCTGGTCTCCTTGTTTACGGGCAAGCCAGTCAGCAGCGACGTGGCGATGACCGGAGAGGTGACCCTACGGGGGCAGGTGCTGCCGGTGGGCGGCATCAAGCAGAAGGTGCTGGCGGCACACAGAGCCGGGCTGAGCACGGTGGTGCTGCCGGCGCGCAATGAGAGAGACTTAGATGACATTCCCGAGAGCGTACGTGACGACATGCGCTTCGTCCTGGTAGACCGGGTGGAAGACGCACTACGAACGGCGCTCTCACTTGAGGTTGAGACCGAGGAAGAGCCAGCCGGCACCACCGTGGCGGAAGGGTCTTCGGTGAGGTTTGAAGAAGGAGAGAATGGATTGGTATAGGTTTGATTTGCACGTGCACACCCCGGCCTCGGAATGCTACCGACAGGCCGAGGTGAGCTACCTCGATATCCTGAGGAAAGCAGAGGAGAAGAGGCTCGACATACTGGCCATCGCGGATCACAACACCGTGCGTGGCTACGCGGAATTGCTAAGCGAGATCCGGGACCTGGAGCTGCTGGAAAGCCTGGACCGGCTCCAGGGCCCGGAGAGGGACCACCTCCAGGAGTACCGACGCCTAATGCGCAAGATTCTGGTGCTTCCGGGGGTGGAGTTCACGGCTACCTTTGGGTTCCACATTCTGGGGATCTTCTCTAGAGAGACCACGGTCCGGGACCTGGAGCACCTGTTGCTGAACATGGGCGTGCCCTCCGCCCGGTTGGATGAGGGCACCGGAGAGGTGGGCGCGACGGTAGACGTGCTCACCGCCTACCGGATGCTGAGGGAGGCTGGCGGCATCGTCATTGCCGCGCATGCGAACTCCACGCATGGGGTGGCGCTGCAGGGGCTGAACTTCGGCGGCCAGACGAAGATTGCCTTCACCCAGGATCGGAACTTGCATGCGCTTGAGGTTACGGATCTCGAGAGCGGCCGTCGTCACCGCACTGCCGAGTTCTTCGATGGCTCGCGTCCTGAGTATCCCAGGCGCATGCACATAGTGCAGGGGTCCGACGCGCATCGGTTGGACGACGACCCTACCGACCGGTCGCAGTTTGGAGTCGGTGGGCGGGCCATGGAGGTGCTCCTGCCTGAAGTGAGTTTCGAGGCACTGAAGCAGGTGTTCGAGAGCGAGGACTTCGCCCGCATGCGGCCCTACCGGGCCGCGCGCGAGCCCTTCGACTACGTGCAGGCTGCTCGTGAGGCCGGCCCCAGCATCGTGCAATCGTTCCACGAGAGCATGAGCCGACGCGGGGGGAGGCTGCATGCCATCCTCCGCGACGTGGTGGCCTTCGCCAACACGAACGGCGGCACCACCTACGTGGGCGTCTCGGGCCGTCCTTCTGCTCCAGTGAAAGGGGTGGACCGGGTCGAGGAGGCGATGGCCACGCTGAAGGCCGACATCCAGCGCCGGATAACGCCGTCGCTGGAGGTGGCCATCACGCCCATGAAGACGAAGGGCAAGACCGTGCTTCGAGTGTCGGTGCCCAACGGGCCGTCCAAGCCGTACACGCTGGAGGGGAGCAAGATCTACGTGCGGCAGGAGACGGAGACCAGCCTGGCTGTACGGGACGAGATCGTGCAGATCATCTCCCGTCAGTCAGGTGAGGCCCAGGGCGGCGATGACAGCGGCAATGGTTCGGGCGCGCGCGAGGCGGCGTCGTTCCGAGTGGCCCCTCCGCGTACTGGCGTGGAGGTGGTGAGCACGGAGGAGCGCAAGGGGATCCGGTATCACGCTCTGCGAGACTTGCGCAATCGTAGCGTGGTGCGCGACGTGACCAAGGAGTCCGCTCGACGCCTGTGGCGCTATGCCATCAAGGAGCATGAGAAGGCGTCCCGGCAGCAGCCGCCCGTAAAGTGGGAGGGCGATCTGGGGCTGTGGAAGTCGTACAAGCGCGGTAACCGGACCAAGTACAACCTGACTCAGCTGGACGAATCGGGGGCGACTCACTACTATTACGGCGTCACCGAGGAAGGCTTACACGGAGAGTGGAAAGGGCTGGTGGGCAGTAACGGCGCCTCTCCCGCGGAAGAGACTGCCCCAGTGGAGTAGCCCAGAAGGCAACACCAGGGCCGGTGGCGGCCGGTGAGAAGACGGGCTGATCTGCCGGCCTGTATCACTCTGTATTCGGTGAGCAGGGGGCGAGCAGCGGGACGCCGGTTCTGGCCGACGGATGCTCCTGTGTGACCGGCCGAGTGATCAAGGAGGAGGCCGCATTGACGAGGCAGGAGGTGTGCGACCGCCTCCAAGAGGCGATCGAGCCCGTCTCTCCACTTCCCCGGGGCCGCCTCGGTCAGTTGGTCAGGCGGGCGTGGGGGCGAGCCATTACCCGTGACTTCCCGGTGTTGCTGCCCGTCTGGGCGGCCGAGGCTGTCGGCGGCGCAAGTCGCCTTACCCTTGATGTCGCTGCTGCTTGGTGTGGCCTCTACCTAGCAGCCAAGCTGTTGGATGACCTCCAGGACGGCGATCCCAGCATCCTGGGTTCCGCTGTCTCTACCCCCAGCATCCTGAACACGGCGACCAGCCTGGTGTTCGCCGCCCAGGGGTGCCTGGCTGGCTCTGGCGCTGATGGCCAGTCCTCCACTAGGGTCTCTCTGGCGGCCGAGTTCTACCGATACAGCCTCGAGGTAGCCGCAGGGCAGGAGTTGGGGATGCAGCCCCCGCCAGAGGGCGAGAAGGTGCTGCCCTGGGCGTGGGAAGTGCTGCAGAAGAAAGGCGCCCGTCCCTTCGCTCTTGCCTGTCGCGCTGGCGCGATCTCTGGGGGCGCGAGCGCGGAGGCAGTGGAGGTCCTGACGGAGCTGGGTCAGTGCATCGGCGAGACGGTGCAATTGATGGATGATGCACTGGGGCTACGAGCACGGGACGTGGGCGACATTCGCTCGGTGGCGCTCCCGCTGGCCTACGGTCTCTCCGTGGGCAACGAGGAAGAGGTGCAGTCTCTTACCTCTCTGGCCGCTGCGGCCGGCAATGGTGACTCCGAAGCCGCTGAGTCCCTGTGTCTGCTTCTGGAAGGCATGGGCGCCATGAGGTATCTGTCCATTCGGGCCTCGGCCGGGGCACTGCGCGCTCGCAGTCTGCTTTCCTCTTCTGTGCTGCTGTCATCGTCGCCCGGAGTGCGGGCGCTGGCCGGAGTGCTTGACCGGCTCGACCCGGCCGGGGGCGACACCCTCTGCGCCTGACCCGGCTCGCCATGTGGGGATACGTCCTCAGGCTCACTCGGGGTGTGGTACCCAGAACACTGGACTGGCTGGGTATCCTGGGTGCGCTGCCGGTGCTGGCAGTGGTGGCGCTTGGTCTGCAGCACCAGATCGAGTCCCCTTGGGATGGCATGCAGTGGATGGGGCCGCAGTTTGCCGTGGTACGAGTCGTCGAAGGCGGCCCTGCCCACAGCGCCGGCATCCGTATAGGAGACGAGGTCCTCGAGCTCAATGGTGTGCCGCCCGAGCAACGCTTCCCCCTCTACCCAGAGGAAGTGGGGGATCCAGTTGAGGTAACGGTTCGACGGCAGGGCGAGGTCACCACGATGACCATGCTGCTGGGCGCCCGCCCGGCGGGCGATCTCGTCCTCAAGCTCAGCAACCTAGGCACAGCCCTGCTCTTCTCAGTCTTGAGCCTGGCCTTCTCAGTGGGCGAGCGGCGTTCCCGGGCCGGGCTCTCGTTCACGCTCTTCTACCAACTCTTGGCGGGGGCCATTGCTTGTGGGTCCCTGTCCGGGGCCCAGCTGGGATGGGCCATTCGAGGCTTCGAGGCTTGTCTGGTCCTTCTGGTGCCGAGCGTCTTGTTCATCTCCTCCAGCTTCCCCCTATTCCGGGATGAGTTCTGGGTCAGAGCAGTGCGGTGGGCCTCCGTCGGCGTGGCGGCGATCCTGCTAGTGCCGGTGCTGCTCCTGCCGACTCCGGATCTGCTCGGCTCGGGATATGGGTACCTCGCCTATCAGGTCAGTCTCCTGGTGCTTCTGGGGTCGGCGGCCTTGGGCGTGTGCATCGTCTGGCAGTCCTTCCGGCGCACCGTTGACGCAAGCGCAAGATCCGCCACTCGAATCTCACTACTCGGGTTGGTCGTATCAGTTCTGCCTCTCTTTGGTCTCTACTTGATCCCCCGGTTCCTCATGGGCCGGGCGGTTGTGTCGGCCGAGATCTCTCTCCTGTTTCTCACCGTGTTGCCGTTGTACCACGGCTTCGCCATCACTCGGCGTCGCTTCTACGGGTTAGAGACGGTCCTCCCACCGGTGTCGGCCGCCGTCATCAGCGGTCTGGTGTTCGTCTCCACTATGCTATGCTGCGTGTGGGTGACCCGGCTGGCCTGGCCGGGCGGTGGGGAGAGCGCCATCATGGGGGGTATGGTGCTGGGAGCAGTGCTGCTGGCGGTGATGAACGTACCCGTCATCAGTGGGTCCCGGCGTCTGGTGCATCACGCCTTCTATGGCCAGGCATATGACTTCCAGTCCGTGGTGTCGGAGATGTCGCGCGACCTGACCCAGGCGGTGGGCCGGGACGAGTTGGGCGCGGTGGTGGTCCAGACTCTGTGTCGGCGGATGAACCTGGCAGGAGCCATGCTTCTGAGCACTCGCAAGGATGGCGGGCACCTGGCACTGGAGGCGAGCGCAGGCTGGGCCAACCCAGTGCTGGATGCTGGCGCCGGGCTGGACATGGATGGAGCCCTGGCTCGGAGCCTGGTGGACCATGGCTCGCCTCAGAGGAGAGAAGGGCTGCAGCAAAGACTGCAAGGCGTGGCTCTTGATCCGGTGGAGCGGCAGCTACTTGACGACGAGCGTCTAGCCCTCTGGGCTCCGGTGGTGGTCAAGGGGGCCCTGCGAGGCGTTGTCGTGCTGGGCCAGAAGCTCAAGGATGCCCTCTTCAGCCGAGAGGATCTGGAGATCGCTGCCACGCTGGCGGGGCAGATAGGGGTCAGCATGGAGAATGCCGACCTCTACGACCATCTGCGGGCAGAGATGCGCAAGCTTCAGGAGATGCAGGACCAGCTAGTCCAAGCCGAGAAGCTGTCGGCGGTGGGCGAGTTGGTGAGTGGTGTGGCGCATGAACTGAACAACCCTCTGACTGCGGTCATCGGCTACGCTGAGCTTCTGCGCTCCGAGCTCGCCGATGAGCAGACGCGCAAGGACGTGGAGAACATACTGCGCTCGGCCGAGCGCTCCCGCCGCATCGTGCGCAACCTGCTCACGTTCGCTAGAAGGCAGCGCACTGAGAGGCGCATGGTGGATGTGAACGAGATCATCCGCCAGACCATCGAGATACAGGCTTACCAGCTTCGGGTGGACAACATCACGGTAGAGACGCAGCTCGAGCCCGATCTGCCCTTCACGGCAGCGGATAGCTCTCAGCTCCAGCAAGTGTTCTTGAACGTGATCATGAACGCGCACCAAGCCATCAGGAGCATCAGGGATCGAGGCAAGATCACGGTCACCAGTCGGCTAGCTCGGCCCGATGTGATCCGGATATCCATAGAGGACGATGGTCCGGGCGTGGCACCAGAGATCGCCGGGCGGATATTCGATCCCTTCTTCACCACGAAAGAGGTCGGCGTCGGCACGGGTCTGGGGCTGTCCATCTGCTACGGCATCGTCAGTGGGCACGGGGGACGCATCTGGGTGGACAGCCCCCCGGGTGGCGGAGCCACCTTCATAATCGAGCTTCCGGTGCAGAAGGTTGTCGCCTCGGTGGATAAGCCGGCGGAGCCCCCGCCCGAGATCTACGCCGGCACGCGGGTGCTGGTGGTGGAGGACGAGGTGGCGGTGGCCGCCGTTCTCCACCGATTGCTCACCAAGAAGGGATGTCAGGTGGAATCAGTGGGGAGCGCGGTGGAGGCTCTGCAGCGGCTGGAGTCGGGCCGCTACGACGTGATCATCTCAGACATCAGGATGCCCGGCATGAGCGGCATCGCTCTGTGGGAACAGCTGCGCACCGAGCGGCCTGAGCAGGCTTCGAAGGTGATCTTTGTCACCGGAGACATGGCCAGCGTTGACACCAGCGAGTTTCTTCGCAGCGCCGGTCAACCGGTGTTGCCGAAGCCATTCGGCGCCGACGAACTGGCGCGGGCCATGGCAGACATACAGGTCAAGAGGGGTTGAGCCGCCGGCGGGGGTGAAGTAAAGCCAGAGCGGCGCTCGGCATAGAGCGCCGCCACACTGTCTGTCGAACCGCTGCTGGGGCTGCCTATCTGCGGTAGCGCAGGGTACGGAGGAAGAGGTCGTCCCGCTCCTCACCCTTGGGCATGCCTCGCTCGCGCTGACGGCGCTTGCGCTTGGGGGGTCGGCTCCGCCGCCCTCCGTCGTCCTCCGAGAAGGCCTCCTTCCAGGCAGCCTCCATCGGGGTGAGAAGGGGCCGGTCATCGCGGGCGCTCTGGAACCGAGTCACCGGTTCGGGAGTGGCGGCCTTGAGGCTCAGGCTCACCTGGCCCTTCTCCCGGTCTACCGCTAGGATCTTGACCTCCACCTCCTCGCCGACCTGAACTACGTCCGCAGGGTCCTCGACGCGAGTGTGAGCGAGCTCACTGATGTGGATGAGGCCATCCTTTTCGGCACCGATGTCCACGAAGGCACCGAACTTAGTGAGGCGAACGATCTTGCCCGTGATCATGCTGCCGGGCTCAAGGGAGGCAATGGGGTTGGTGGGCGGCTTGGTGCGGGTGACGAGCAAGCGCTTCCGCTCGCGATCAACTTCACTCAGCCACACGGTGACCTCGTCACCTTCCTGGAGCCTGGGCCCCCGCGCTGCCTTGGGGCCGGTGATCTCGGAGATGTGCAGGAGAGCAGGATACCCACCGACGTTGAGGATGGCCCCGATCTTGCTGATCTTGACAATCCTGCCAGCTACTTCATCACCTGGCTGTAATGTCTCAAGATCAATGGGCGCTACGTCGTGGCTTCTGGACGTTTGTGCTTCCACTTAGAGAGAAACCCCCGCCGAATGCGTACTTAGCGCGCGATTGGTTGCGTTCATCTGCACTAGTTTACCAGCAAGGGATAGCTCGGGCAAGTCGAGCAGGGGAGAAAAGGCAGTTCCCTGGCCGCGCTTGGGTCGAACCGTAGGAGCGCACGGCGGCAAGTCATCGCCGCTGGGACATCCGCGAGCCGCGGCACAAGCCTTCCTTCACTGACGCAGGAGTTCACCATCGGGACGCTGAGTGTGCTCAGGGGGCAGTCGCACTGGGTGGAGGGACGCAGGTGGCTTCTTCGCCGGCTCTCCGAACAGGTGCGGGGGAAAGGGATGACACTCAAGTCCCACTTGGGGAGCCAGCGCTCCCAGGCGTGGCGGACACGTGGGCGCGGGCAGCACCCGACCAGAGCCGCAAGGGGATTGGGTGGGCGCTGGCCTTTCTGGTGTGAGAACAGCGGCGGCCCCGAGCGCCTTGCCGGTCGAAATCGGTGTCCCCGGTGTTGAGCTGTTGCCTTCTGACAGCCTGTCAGATGTAGGTCTACGTCAGAGCCGAGCCAGCGTTGGGCGAGCTGCCACCTGGCGCGGGCCAGGAACCACCACCGGCCAGCCAGCAGGCATGCAACACAGGCGACGCCGTGTCCGATAGCGCCCAGCCTGGCTCCGGTAGTCATCTCTGGTGGCCTGCCACAGAACTCTGGGAAATCCTTATGTCAGATGACGCGACGTTGACAGCGCTGCAGCGGCTTCCTATACTGGGGGCATGACCTTCGGGGCAGGGTGAGGCGGAGTGTCCGCCGATTCCCGACCGGCGGTGAGGCGCTAAGGCGCCAAGCCCGCGAGCGATTGCTGATCTGGTGCGGTTCCACAGGGGCGCGGCCCGGCCGTGCTCATAGAGAGCCTAGTCCAGAGCCGACGGTACAGTCCGGATGGGAGAAGGTCGGGCGATGTGCGACAGGCAACGTCGCACCCGGCTCACGCGCAGCCCCGCTGGTTAGGCGGGGCTGTATTCTTTGGCGCTTGTGGGAGTCAGATGTGAACGGGAACGGCAGGAGGGTGGCGGTGGCCCAGAGCGCGGCCACGATAGCAGTGGCCATCGGGCTTCTGGCTGCCTGGCAGGGCGTGGTGGTCCTAGGTGACTATCCTTCTTACATCGTCCCACGGCCGGCCGAGGTGCTCCGGAAGGCCATACTGGTGGTGGCCAACGGCAGTCTCTGGCTGCACGTCTGGGTCACAACACAGGAAGTTCTAGCAGGGTTGGCTCTGGGAGTGTCGGCCGCGCTGGTGGTGGGTTACCTCTTGGGCACATGGGAGTGGTGTGAGCGCGTGCTTAGCCCCTACATTGTGGCAGCCCAATCGGTCCCTACGGTGGCCTTGGCCCCTCTGCTGGTGATTTGGTTCGGATTCGGAGTGACCAGCAAGATCGCCGTGTGCGCCATGGTGGTGTTCTTCCCCATGATGGTGTCCACAATGGTCGGGCTGCGCTCGGTGCCGGAGGATCTGCGCGATCTGATGGCGGTGCTGAGGGCCAATCGCTGGCAGGTCTTCCTGAAGCTAGAAGTGCCGGCGGCGTTGCCGGTCCTCCTGGGAGGGCTGCGGATGGCGGTCACTCTGGCGGTGGTGGGCGCCGTGGTGGGGGAGTTCGTTGGTGCCGATCGCGGCCTGGGCTTCCTGGTCAACGCGGGAAAGGGCTTGTTCGACACGCCGCTCATGTTCGTGGCTCTGATGGTGCTCATGGCCATGGCGATGACGCTGTACGTGGCCGTGTTGGCGCTAGAGCGTAAGCTGCTTAGATGGAGGTACTAAGGGCATGAGAAGGTTGGCTGTGGCACTGCTGCTGGGTCTAGCGGCGCTGGTCCTGATGGGGGGGTGCGTTCCCTCCACTCAGTCGGCCCCCGTGCCGGTGAGTGAGGAGGCGGAGGTCCAGGAAGAGAGGGTCAAGATCGCCATGGGGTTCATCCCGAACGTCCAGTTCACACCCATGTACGTCGCTCTGGAGAAGGGATACTTCTCGGAGGAAAAGCTGGTGGTGGAGCTGGACTACGGAATGGAAGCCGACATCATCGGCCTGTTGGGCGCAGGGGAGCTGCAGTTTGCCATCGGGAGCGGCGACCAGGTGATACTGGCCCGATCGCGCGGAGTGCCTGTGGTGTACGTCTACGACTGGTACAACCGCTTCCCGGTATCCGTGGTGTCCCTCAAGGAGAAGGGAATTGAGAAGCCCGAGGATCTTCGGGGCAAGACGATCGGCATCTCGCACCTCCACGGGGCGTCCTACGTGGGCTGGCGGGCCCTGGCCGAGGCAGCTGGGTTGGCCGAGACGGACGTTACCCTGGTCGCCATCGGCTACACGCAGGTGGCGGCGCTGACCTCGGGCCAGGTGGATGCCGCCGTCTGCTACTACATGAATGAGCCGGTGCAGTTGGAGCAGAGCGGCGTCGAGGTGAATCAGATACTGGTAGCCGACTACGCCGCGTCTTTGCCATCCAACGGGATACTCACCAACGAGGCTACCATCGCCGAGCGACCCGATCTGGTGGAACGGCTGCTGCGAGCCTTCGATAGGGGACTGCGCTACACGTTGGACCATCCGGACGAAGCCTTCGCCATCGCCGAGAGGGCGGTTCCGGAGATCAGCGGTAACCGCGAGATCCAGCGAGCGGTATTGGATGCCGCTCTGGAGCTGTGGCGGACCGACGAGCCGGGCATATCGGACCAGCAGTCTTGGGACGAGGCAAGTGCCATTATGCTGCGCGCCGGGCTCATTGACTCCCCGGTGGAGTCAGCGCAGGCGTGCACTAACCGGTTCGTGCCAGGAGGGCAGTAGTTGCCCCAGCTGGCACTCAGGCTGAGAAACGTTACCTACACCTACAGCCCGGGCGAGCGGCCGCTGGAAGCGCTGATCGGGGTGGACCTCGATGTGGCGTCTGGTGAGTTTGTGACCTTGGTCGGTCCGTCGGGCTGTGGAAAGACCACCCTGTTGCGGTTGGTGGCAGGCCTAGCACGTCCGACAGGTGGCATCATTGAAATACCGGCGGACGGGCATGCGGGGATCGGCTTCGTGTTTCAGAGCGGTGCTCTGATGCCCTGGCGCACCGTGAGAGGGAACATCCGTCTGCCCTTGGAGCTGGCAGGGCTGGGGAGCGAGGAGAGCCACAGACAGGTAGACCGGATGATCGAGCTTGTCGGCCTCGGCGGCTTTGAGTCAGCGTACCCGAGAGAGCTGTCGGGTGGGATGCAGCAGAGGGTGGCGCTGGCCCGCGCCTTGGTAAGTCAGCCGGCCCTGCTTTTGCTGGATGAACCCTTTGTCGCCCTGGATGCCTTCTCTCGGGAGCGCATGAATGACGAGCTGCAGAGGATCTGGCTAGCCAGCGCCACTACCGTCATCATGGTGACTCACAGCATTGAGGAGGCGGTGTTCCTCTCCGATCGGGTGGTCGTTCTCTCCCATCGTCCTGGGCGAGTGAAGGGGGTATTCCCAGTGCCGTTCGAGCGGCCTCGGCTGAGCCAAGCGCGATACTCGCCGGAGTTCACCGCTCTGGCGGCCCGCATCCGCCGGGCGGTGGATGCGGGAGCCTACGGCGAGGAAGCGGGGCTGCAGGCCAAGGTGCAGGTGGGGCGCTCGTGAGAGCGCCCCAGCGATATCGCGGTCTGGCCCCCGGCTAGAGGAACCGGGAGACGCCGCTTCTGGCCGCGAGGGCCACAACGCCTACCGCAGCGCCGCAGAGCCCAAGGGCGTACGTAGCTGCCACCCCGGCGTACCTTAGCTCCCGCCTTCCGAAGAGCTCAGCATACTGACGCAGAGACCAGGGCTGGCCAACCGGCACCGTGGTGCGTTCCAGGATGGCCTGGCGCAGGTCTTCTGGGGTATGGCCAGGGAACAGAGTGACGCCCAAGCCAATGGTGTTGGCACTGTGTGAATCGCTGCCGGCCACCTTGGCGGCGCTGGTGCGGGTGACAAGCTGCTGGGCGCGAAGGTTGGCGCTGGGACGCGGCAGGCAGGCGTTGAATACCTCCATTGCGTCGTAGTCGAGCGCGATCACCTGCTCTTCAGTCAGTCTCTTCCGCCACGGATTCAAAGCTCCGAACGATATGGGGTCGTAGGGATGCGCCAGGACGGCGATGCCGCCCTGATCGTGGACCGCTGCGATGGTCTCAGCCAGGCCCCTCCCCGGGGCGATGCGCTCCTTCAGAAACAGGGCCAGAAGATGTCCGTGATGAGTAGACACCTCCTCGCCCACTATGACGCCCAGACCGAACTGCGGGGCGAGTTCAACGGCACGTAGTGCGCTATCCACGCGGTTATGGTCGGTAACGGCGACCACGTCCAGCCCAGCGATGCTGGCCGCTTCCAACACGTCTCGCACGGTCGACACACCATCACTGGCGTTGGTGTGGACGTGCAGGTCCGCTTTGCCCGTCGCTATCCTCCTCATGGTCGGTGACACTGCAAAGAAGAGGGGCCTCTCCGCGAGGCCCCTTCCCCCGTGTATGTTCATTGTAAACGTATTAGCCCAGGTTCACAAGAAAACGGAGCTACCCCGTGGCACGGGAACGCCCTCGGTGGTCGGCTGCCACCGACACGCGCGCGGGACGAGCGGGACCTCAAAGGCCAGTCGCGACAGAAGGTAAGCCAGAGTGGACTCGGCTCCCTGATTGCCGTTGACTCGGTCAGGATGGAGGCCGTCGAAACAGCCTCCGCTGGTGGGGTCGTAGAGAGGGCGACCGAGACGGTTGGCGCCGAGGAACCAACTGAAGGCGTTGAAGCCATGTTCCAGGTAGATGTCGTCGCCGGTGACCTGATGGGCCGAGACGCAGGCCTGCACCATCGCTTGTGCCTCTATCGGTTGCTGGTCGAAGACGGCACGGGGGCCGCCCCGGGGGTACCAACCATCCTGCCCGATGACATCCAGCATATCGCCCTCGAAGTACACACCGAGAAGGAATGCCAGACTCTCCAGTGCAATCTCGAAATAGCGGTTCTCACCCAGGCTGACATAGGCGTTGAGTAGGCCTTCGCAGAGTTTGGGGTTGTCGTAGGCCAGGATGTTCTCGAACCAGAGCCAATCGGGCTCGGCGGTGACCTCCCAGAGGCGAACCAGGTTGTCGGCAAAGCGGGCCATGAGATCTCGCACGCGGCCCTCTTGGTAGCCTACTTGGCAGGCCCAGCTTAGGCCCAAGAGGCACAGCGCCTGGCCCCTCGGTGATCTCACGCGATCTAGCCCAGGGAGGGCACACTCAAGGAGGAGCTCGGCCGAACGGCTCATGCCGCTCTGGGGAGAGGTTGCCAAAGCGTAACCCAGAGCCCAGACCGCCCGGCCTTGGCAGTCATCTGAGCCGACCTCGTCCATCCAGGTCCGGTCGTAGGCCATGAAGTTGTGGAACAGCCCGTCGGGCCGCTGAGCGTAGCGCAGGAAGGAAAGATAGCGCCACACCAGGTCGTGGCTTTCCTCTGAGCCGGTCGCCAGGGAATACTGCAGGGCTACGATGAGTGCGCGGGCGTTGTCGTCGGTGGTGTAGCCGTGCAGCGGATCGGGTGAAGTATAGAAGGCGTGCTGGAGCATGCCGGTGGTGTCGGTCATGCGCTGGAGATGGTCAAGTCGCAGGGCCGGGAGCCCGCTACGTGCCAGTTCGTGCTGGGACATTGATCGGCGTACCCCTTCCGCCGGGGCCAGGTGGCCCCGGCTTAGGCTGTGGCTCTAGAGACTGCCAGAGGAGCCAGCTCCGTCCGTTCCAGCACGCTGGAGAAAAGCATGCCGTATTGCCGGCCCACTTCGCGCCACACCCAAGAGCGAGTGTAGGCATAGGCGCGAGCGGCCATGTCCAGGCGGTGATCCTCATCCTGAGCCAACGCCGTCAGAGCCTCGGCGATGGCCTCTGAGTCGCGGAAAGGCACCACAACGCCACGCCCATCCGCCAAGACCTCCCTAGCGTAGGCAAACGGAGTAGCGATGGTGGGCTTGCCGGCGCCCACAGCGTACGCCATTGTGCCACTCACGATCTGCTCCGGGTCCAAGTAGGGCATCAGATAGATATCGGTAGCCTGCAGGTACAGGATGAGTTCTCTGAGCGTCAGATATCGATTGACGAAGACGACGTTGTGCTCGATGCCGAGCTCGTGGCATCGCTGTAGAAGCTTCTGCCTGTAGGCCTCTCCTTCCTTGCGCACGATGGTGGGATGGGTGCGCCCGATGATCAAGTACAGAAGCTGGGGGTGGTCACTGACCACCGACGCGACTGCGTCCAGGGCATATTCGATTCCCTTGCCTGGACCAATGAGCCCGAACGTGGAGACTACCAGCCGGCCTGAGAGCCCCATCTCTGCCTGGCGCAACTGGAGAATCTGGGGCGACCACGCCACATCGGGGATGCCGTGGGGAATGTAGTGAATCTTGCTCGGTGGAGCGCCGCAGGTGCGCACGAGTAGCTGCCGCGCGTTCTGAGCCAGGACTACGATGGCGTCGCTGGAGTTGATGATGGCCTTGGTGACCTCTTTGAAGTGCCCTTCAGGGCGGGAGAGTACCGTGTGAAGGGTGGTTACTAGCGGTGCCCGGAGCGCGTCCACGAAGTCCAGCAGGTACTCACCATCGTCGCCCCGGAAGATGCCATACTCGTGCTGGATGGATACGAGATCGGCCCCGGAGGCGTTGATGCGCCGTGCTGTGTTTCGGTAGCTGGGACGCTGGGCGTCCTCGATGGTGAACTGGACCTCTGGACCGTAGCGATACGAGGCGGGCCAGTCGTTCACCGCACACACGGTGCACTTGCCGACGAGGTCTGGCCACTGGCGCAGGCTCATGACCGTGTCTTGGGTGAAAGTGGCGATGCCGCACTCCCGCGGCGGGTAGGTACCGACTGTCACTACATAGGGGCTGTGCAGCGCTGAGCTCATGGTGAGCTCTGATATGGTTTTCGGTTCCATGTAGCGATCCTCCCAAACGATTACCTAACTGATTGTCAGGTCTGGTCAGATCTTGCCAGACCGCGGACCAGCAAAGCTTGTGTCAAAGGTGAGACAGAACACAGCCTCGTTGGCGGCCGGCTCCGCTGCCGTGGTGGCCTGTCGTTGGCCTAACTGCCTCTGCTCGTGTCCGGGCGATGGGGTTCTGCGGTGGAAGCCACTTCGTCGTGGACGGGCTGCCGGGTGGTGAGGATGGGCGGGCTCACGACCCGAACCGCAGCCTGGTGGTCAGATAGGCGATAACCCCCCGCCCGGTGTTCCATAACTTAGTGATACCGGTCAAGTTCGGCCGGACGGTGTAAACGGCTACAGCCTGCCGTTCACCTGCCCGACTGGGCGGAAAGGTCCCATATCATACCCAGTATACCACCGGTACGCATATCTGACAACCGCTGCCGATGTCCGCGGCGTACCCCAATCTTGGGCAAGTCCGAGGCCGGCGGGGGCAACGGCTTACCGCTGTGCATCGCCCCTTGCCGGTATCACCGCAGGTCCCTGGCCCCAGTCCGTCGCTTCTTGGGCGCCCGTGCGTTGCCATCCCCGCAGTACATGTATCGCGGCAGCGACATGCACCCGTAGCCCCAGAGTCTAGAGGGAGAATCCTCCTACACTATGGTGCACCAGGCCAAAGCCCGTGCCGTAGCCTGCAGGACCGCCCCCGAACGGGACTACAGGGCCCGCTCAGGGACTGGCACTGGCTCGAGGAGTCCTGTGCGGCAGCGGCCGTCCTGATGCGCAGGAGCTTGGTGTCAGTGGCGTCTGGCGCGTGGGCGAGACAACCCCTCGGGAGCCATCACACGCCGGGGGATGGGAGGAGGCGCGGCCCACCCGTTCGCTTCGCTGGGCGCATGCTCTGGGCCAACTGAGAGGCTTCGCCAACTCGGAAGGGGGACTTGGCTCACGCCCGCCCACCGCATCACGAGCCCGCAGTGTGTGATCTACCTGGGCCCTCGGGGGTCGCCAGAAGGAATCCGGGCAGTAGCCGCTCGGGGCACCCTGGGGAGCGCAGGAGCAGTCAGTGATACATCGACTGACGCGCGTTGCCTGTAGCGCTGGGGGAGGACCCACCCAGGGGTGAGGCAAGGTTTTCGCTCGTGTCGCCGACCGCTCCACCGGCAGCCCCGCCGTGGGCGGCCGGCGCGCCAGCAGGCTCCGGCGCGGCGAGCGGGTGGAGGTTGGTGGCAAGAGGCCCTGACTCGGTGTCTGCACCCAGGGGTGCACTTGCCACCGCAATGTAGTGCGCAGGCCCGGCCGAGCAGCGCCCAGGCTCACGGGGAGGGGGCTCGGTGCCCTGAGGGAGGTGGTGAATGACTGGGCTCCTATCCCTTTATGCCGGTAAGAGTGATGCCCTGGATGAAGTACCGCTGGAAGAAGAAGAAGACCAGTAGACAAGGTAGCATGACCAGAGTGGAGTAAGCCATGAGTTGTGCCCACTCAGTTCCATACTTGTTACGGAAAGCCAACAATCCGAGAGGTAGAGTCCACTTGTCAGTACGGTTCAGATAGATGAGTGGGCCCATGAAATCGTTCCAGTTGCCCACAAACGAAAAGATGGCTACGGCCGCCAGAGCCGGCCCCGAAAGGGGAAGTATGATGCGTCCCCAGATCACTAGGGGATTGGCTCCGTCAATGATGGCTGACTCGTCAAGTTCTCGAGGAATGCCCATGAAGAACTGGCGAAGCAGGAAGATGTAGAAGGCGCTCCCGAAGAACGAGGGGACGATCAGGGGCTTGAGTGTGTTGACCCATCCTAGCCTGAAGAAGAGCACGAAGACGGGGATCATGGTGACCTGGCTGGGCAGCATCATGGTCGAGAGCAGAATGCCGAACCAGGCATCTCGGCCGGGCCACTCGATCCTGGAGAAGGCGAAGGCCACGAGCGAGGAAGAGAAGACCAGTCCGACTATGCTGAGCGCCGCAATCAGCACTGAGTTCTTGAGGTACGTGAGAGTGGGAACAGACGTCACGGCGTCGACGTAGTTCTGAAACACTACAGGGGAGGGTATCCAGACAGGAGGCTGTTGCCACACTTGCTCTGCCGCTTTGAGAGAGGTGGACAGCATCCACACAAAGGGCATGACGAAGGCTATGCTACCCGCCGACATCACCATGTATAGGCTGGCGTCGCGCACAAGGCGCAGCTGCTGCCTTCTCCGGCGGCTGGCTCGCGCGGCTATCACAGAGAAGTCGAGCGAGTGCGCAGCGGCCGGGTCACTCGCCTTAGTTACCATGAGGTCGCTCCGTGAGGCACCGGCCTCGTCATGGGCTAGCGACCGGCCGTGGGCGCTGCTGCCTCGTAGTACACCCACCGGCCCGCCAAGCGGAACTGCACCAGTGTCAGAGCCAGCACGATGAAGAAGAGGACCCAGGCCATGGCGGAAGCGTAGCCCATCTTGAAGAAGCGGAAGGCGTTCTGGTAGAGATAGAGGACGTAGAAGAGGGTCGAGTTCACCGGGCCCCCGTTGGTCATGACGTAGGCCTGGGTAAAGACCTGGAACGACCCAATGAACCCCATCACCAGGTTGAAGAAGATGGTGGGGGTGATCATGGGGATGGTGATGTTACGGGTCTTCTGCCACCAGTTGGCCCCATCCACCATGGCAGCCTCGTAGAGCGACTCAGGAATGCCCTGCAAGCCGGCCAGGAAGATCACCATGGTGCCGCCAATTCCGAACACGCTCATAAGCACTAATGCTGGCTTGGACCACGCCGGATCCTGAAGCCACCGCGGACCGCTGATTCCCAGGCGAGCCAGGACATCGTTGACGAGGCCAAGGGTTGGATCGAACAGCCAGAGCCAGAGCATGGACACGGCCACGCCGGAGACGACAGAGGGCATGTAGTAGGCGGTGCGGAAGAGGTTCTCGCCCTTAAGGCCCTGATTGAGCAGGATGGCTATGGCCAACGCGACGACGATGCCGAGGGGAACCTGCAGGACGGTGTAGTAGGCTGTGTTGTAGATGCTGATCCAGTACCGCGGGTCGTTGGAGAACATCCTGGCAAAGTTCTCGACTCCAATGAACCGGGCGGGCTTGAGCACCGAGTATTCGCTCAGGCTGAAGTAGACTGAGGCAATCATGGGCCCCAGGGTGAAAACGAGGAAACCTATGATCCAGGGGCTGGCCATGCCATACCCCCAGGCCACACGGCCCCACCACCGAGGGCGACTCAGGCCAGGGCTTCTGCTGGAGACGGTCACCGCGCGTCCTCCACACCGGCGAAAGGCAATCCGAGCTGCCGCGTCAAGCGGCCGGGCACACCCAGAGAACCTGTGTGTGCCCGGCCCTCTATTATGTCAGGAGCAAGCCCCTTCAGGCCAGTCGAAAGTAGTAAACAGCTCGTTGAGTTCCGCCTCGATATCGGTGAGGGCCTGCTCAGCCGTCTGCATGCCCAGAGTGACGGCCTCTATGGCCGGCTGGACCAGGCCGTTGAAGGGGGCCCAGCCCGGCAACCGAGGCCAGGCCGTCCCGTACTCAGCCAGGTGCTCGCTCACAGCTTGCATCACCGGGCTCTGCATGTACTCGGCCTGCTCCGCGGCGCTGATGCGCGGCGGCACGTAGCCCCACTGCTGGTTGAAGGTGGCCAGGGCCTCCGGCTCCATGTGGCTCTTGAGCACCTCCCAGACAGCATCAGGGTACTTCGTAGTGGTAGAGACGGCCAGGAAGTCGGTGTTGGTGGTGGCTACGCGCTTCTCCTTGAGGGGCGGGTTGGGAACGACAAGGTACTCCGCCTTATCAGGGGCATTCTGCTGCATGACGGTGTACCAGTAACCCGGGTGGCCATACTGAATCACCACTTGGCCCGTGGCGATGTAGGGGATGGGGGAGTCGGGCAGAGGTGAGGCCGCTTGGGGAGCGGCCGCGTTGTTCCGCTTGCCGATCCAGTCCAGAGCCCAGAAGCCCTTCTCGTTTATGAAGGCGGGCATGCAGTTCTGGATCATGGCCTGCCCGGCGGCCTCCACCACCAGGAAGAACTCCTCGGTGCTGTTCTGGGAGGAGGCACCCATCCGAATGACCTTGCCTCCCTCGAGGAGAGTCAGTGCGGAGGCGGCGTCGAGGAAGTCGTCGAAAGTCCAGTCGTCGGATATCTCCACACCGGCCTCGTCGGCGATGTCCTTGCGGTAGCAGTAATGACGGGGGCTGGTGAGCTGCGGCAAGGCCCAGACTTTGCCCAGCCACGAGGTATCTGACAGGGCGCTGGGGAAGAAGTCATCCCGAGTGCCCCAGTCGTCTAGGTAGTCGTCCAGAGGGCGGGCCAGATCGTTTACCACGAGCACGGGAACGGTGTCCGAGCTCTCGCGGAAGATGTCCGGCATGGCCCCAGCAGCCTTGGAGGTAAGAAGCTTCTCCTCGAGCGTGCCCCAGTCCATGGGCACAATGTTGATCGTGATTCCGGGGTACTTCTCCTTGGCGGCGACATGGACAACATCGTTGGCGTACTGCATGTACTCGTCGGAAAAGTCTACCAGGATCTCGATGGAAAACTGCTCCTCGGCCGCGGCCGGTGCTCCCTCAGCGGGGGCGCTAGCGGTAGCCTCCGTGGCGGCACGCTCAGCGCTGGGAGCCGGCGTTGCGCCACAGGCCGAGAGAGCGGCGACAACCCCTGTGGCCATGGCTCCACGGAGCACAGCCCGTCTGGTCGGTTTCTGGCGTGACATCGGCATCCTCCTTGCCCTTGTGGGGTGACATGGCTCTAGGCAGGCTCTGGTTGCGCCTAGGGCATGTGCGGCCTTCAAGCACGGTGTGGGCAGTGGAGCCCATTCCGTGCGGCAGTCGTTGGGTGGCCAGAGTCTTCACGATAGGACTGCAGCAAGGCTACTGAAGGCAGTTCCTTCTGTCAAGGCCTCTGCGGCAGGGTAGACGCCTCGAGACTAGGGCAGTTGCTTCTGGTTAGGCCGGTCAGATGCTGACTCCTGGCGAGTAGGGCCGAGGCACCGGGCGCTCGCCAAGACAGACGTCGTGCCTAGGGCGACGCGATGAAGGCCCCGAAAGGCCATCCATCGTGTCCGGTTGCCGGGTCTGACTGCACATGACGTCTGTCGCAGGACGTCAGGCCGCGTGCAGTGCTCATCGGAGCCTTGCGACTGGGGAGACGGTGCGCTACAAGAACTACTAGCGCGGTCACGAAGAAGGGACAGATCACTGTGGGCCGGAGGTAAGGAAGGCGGTGCGGGTGATTGCGGGTGAGGCCAAGGGCCGGCGCCTGAAGTCGGTACCGGGCGATACCACTAGGCCGGTGACGGACCGGGTCAAGGAAGCGGTCTTCGACATACTTCAGCCCGAGATCACGGGGGCCACCTTCCTGGACCTCTTTGCCGGCACGGGGGCCGTGGGCATCGAGGCTCTGAGCAGAGGGGCCGCCCAGGCCACCTTCGTGGACCGGAGCGCTCGGGCGGTGGCGACGGTGCAAGAGAACTTGCGCCTAACCGGGCTAGCTCAGCGAGCCCGGGTGGTACGCGAGGACTCGTTCCGGTACCTCGAACGCAGCCCCGACTGCTTCGACATCGTCTATGTGGCGCCACCCCAATATCAGGGGCTGTGGGAGAAGGCTCTAAGGGCACTGGACCGGGAGGTGTCTGCCGCGAGGGACTTGGTGGTGGTACAGATTCACCCCAAGGAGTATCGCTCGCTCGATCTTGCCTACTTGACGCTCGAGGATGATCGCAGGTACGGAAGTACCCGTGTGCTCTTCTACGCAAGAGCTCGGGATCGAGGGGAGGGGTGTGCCCCGCCCGCAGTCGCCGGTTGCAGACCCGGCTAGGTGGCTGCTTGGCAGGCCGGCAGGCCAGGTTCTCCGGCCCATAGAAGGGCGACGCGATGGTTCTCACGTTACCCTTGAGGAGTCCGCGTACCGGGGGTGGTGGGAGGAGGGGCGTGCGTGGGGGCGCGGTGCTCAGCCCAAGGTGCATCAGGCGCAGCGGGCGCGCGGCTGCTCGCGCCCCTCGTAGCACGGAGCTCCTGCAGTGCACTCAGGGCTTGCTCTAGGGCCCTGAGTGCGGCGGGCGACGGGATGCTGTTGGCCGATGAGAGCTGCCGCCTGGGGACTTGCCGCTAGTGGTCGGGATGGCTATACTCCTTGTAGACACTGGTGCTTCGGGGCGAGTAGCTCAGCTGGTTAGAGCGCACGGTTCACATCCGTGAGGTCGTAGGTTCGAATCCTATCTCGCCCATCAGCGGATAGATCCTGGAGGCCTGGACGCATGACCTGCGGCTGGGCCTTTCAGTTTGTTGGGGGTTCGGCAGGCCACAGAGGGGCTTGACTCGTGCTTCGCCGGGGCGTCGCATGTATAATGCGCACCGGCTTCGCAGCGTGAGGTCGGTCAGGTTCGTGCATACGGTAAATTGCGGCCCCGCCCATCGTGACGGGGGCGCATTCTAGTATGGCGCGGCGTTCGGGAGGCGGCATCGGTGGAAAGAGGTTGGCGTACTCCGCTCTTGCTGGTGGTTCTAGCCTTGGCGGCGGTTGGGTGCGCCGCTCCTGGCACCAGCCCGTCTCCAGCCGGGTCAAGGCTCGTGTACGGCCTGACTCTCGCTCCTTCCGGTATAGACCCGCATATTGATGTCTCCTCTGAGCTCGGCATCCCGCTGAGCAGTGTCTACGATACGCTCGTCTACCGATCGGAGGAGGGGGAGTTTCTCCCCATGCTGGCCGAGTCCTGGGACGTGTCTGAGGACGGCACCGTCTACACCTTCCGTCTGCGGCGCGGCATCCGATTCCACGACGGAACTGACTTCGACGCTGCCGCGGTAAAGCGCACCCTGGATCGCGTCGCCGACCCGAACACCGGATCCCGCAAAGCGGTGGTGCTGCTGGGGCCATACGAGGGATGCCGGGTTCTGGACCAGTACACTTTGGCTGTGTACCTTCGCGAACCCTTCGCTCCTTTGCTCGATTCGTTCAGCCAGGTTTATCTGGCGCCGGCCTCGCCAGCGGCGCTGGATCGGTGGGGGGATGAGTACCAGTTCCACCAGGTCGGCACCGGTCCGTATATGATGAGGGACTACGCCCCCAATGATCATCTGACGCTCGTGCGCAACCCCGCCTATGTTCCGCCGCCCGGGATCTTCCGGCACGAGGGGCTGCCTGAGGCCGGGGAAGTCGAGTTCAGGTTCCTGGTGGAACCGGCCATCCGATTGCTGGCTCTGGAGGCCGGCGACGCGGATGTAGTAGGGGAGATACCGCCTCAGGATGCTGCCAGGATCGAGACCAGCGAGGACCTGTACCTCGTGCCCACCCGAATCCCCGGGCTACCGCTCGTCGGATTCTTGAATACAACCGCGTTCCCTACCGACGACCTCGACGTCAGGCGGGCTCTTGTCCTTGGGGCCGACCGGACTCAGCTGGTGCGGACGGTCTTCGGAGACTACTCCCCGGTAGCGGTGGGTCCCTTGTCCCACAACCACACTCACTACAGTTCTGCGGTCGAGGCTCTGTACCCTGAGGCGGATGTGCAGCAGGCGGCAGCGCTTCTGGAGGAAGCCGGGTGGACGATGGCTGATGACGGCCTAAGGTACCGGGATGGACAACCGCTGCAGTTGCAGGCGTATGTGATGACCTGGGGCCTAGTCCCGGAGGTGGCGGAGCTGCTGCAGGCGCAGTGGCGTGCCCTGGGGGTGGACTTGGTGCTCAACGAAGTCACGTTCACTGCCGCCTTAGCGGCGGTGGCGGAGAACCGCCACAACCTTATCTTCTGGTCTGAGCCGGGAACTGACGGCGATCTGCTGCGATCTTTCTTCCACACCGAAAGCATCGGCGTCCGGAACTGGAGCCGCGTCTCGTCGCCCGAGTTGGATGCTTTGCTCGATCAAGCCCGGGCGGAGGGAGACCCTCAGAGGCGAGCCGAGCTGTACGGCCGTGCTCAGACCCTCATCATGGAGGAAGCTCTCATCCTACCCATCCGTGACTACGTCAACCTCAACGGAGTTCGTCGGTGCGTGAGCGATCTGCGCTTCGACAGCAGGGGATGGTTCCCCGTCCTCCATGATCTCCGGCTTTCCGGGTCCTGCCGCTAGTACCTGCCGGGACGCCCCATAGCGGTGCGCCCGGCTCAGATTCCCAGGCGCCTGGCTGGCCTGTCGCTGTCCTTGCTGGCGGTGGTGACGGCCGTCTTCCTCATGATGCGGGCCCTACCGGGCGATCCGGTGGAGGCCATGTTGGCGGAGGCAGGGGCACCCCCAGAGCAGGTCCAGCTATGGCGACGCCGGTATGGTCTGGACCGTTCCCTCGCTATCCAGTACGTGCTCTACCTCGGATCGCTAGCGCGGGGCGACCTGGGCGAGTCCATACTGTATCGGCGCCCAGTGACGACGCTCATCGGGGAGCAGTTCCCCAGTACTGCGGCTCTGTCACTGGCTGCCTTCGCGGTGGCTCTGGTGCTGGGGGGGAGCCTGGGTATGGCCGGAGCTTTGGGTCGTGGCACGCCACTGGACTGGCTGTCGCGCCTGCTGGCGGTGGGTAGTGTGTCGCTGCCCACCTACTGGACGGGCATACTGGCGGTCATGGCCTTCAGCGCTGGCCTGCGATGGTTTCCCGCCAGCGGCGAGGGCTCGTGGCGGCACTTAGTGCTGCCTGCGTTGACCCTCGGGCTCGCCTCGGCAGGGGTAGTGGCTCGGGTGACGCGAGTAGCGGTGCTGGAGGCAGCATCGTCACCTCACGTTCAGGTGGCGCGGTCCAAGGGGCTTCCCGATGGGCTTCTGTTGGTGCGACACGTGCTGCGCAACGCTGCCCCCACAGTGGTCACACTCCTGGGCCTACAAGCCGGTTTCCTTCTCGCTGGCACTGCCATCACCGAGACAGTCTTCTCCCGCCGGGGGGTCGGCCGGCTGCTGGTGCAGGCCGTCGTGACCAAGGACTACCCCCTGGCTCAGGGGTGCATCATGTTCGCCGCCCTCACGTACACGCTGGCGAACGCGATCAGTGACGTCGCCGCGGCCTGGTTGGATCCGAGGGTCCGCGAACCGTGAGCGTGCCGGCGCGCCGGTTCCCCATACCCACCCGCCATTACCCGCGGCGCCATCCACCCATCCGGCGCCCATCGCTTCTGGACCTGCCTGTAGCCCGGGCCGGAATGGCACTTCTGATTCTCATCGCTGCGGCGGTGGTGGTGGGGCCGGCGGTGGTGGGGCGGAGCCCCGAGGCAGTCCAGGTGGAGGCGGCCCTCCGTCCGCCTCAGTCGGCCTACCCTCTGGGGACTGACATGTTCGGCAGGGACGTGCTGAGCAGGCTGCTCCACGGCGGCAGGCTATCCCTGGGTGCGGGCGTGGCCGCCGTCCTGGTGGCCCTCGTGGCGGGCTCGTTTCTGGGCATCGTGGCCGGCTACCGGGGCGGGTTACTGGATGAGCTAATCTCCGCCGGAGCCAATGTGCTGCTGGCCTTCCCCGGGCTGCTGTTGGCGCTGGTGCTCACGTGGCTTCTGGGGCGAGGGATCGAGAACGCGGCGCTAGGGGTAGCGGTCGCCGGCGTTCCCGTCTACATCAGGCTGGCCCGGGCTCGTGTGCGCCAACTGCGGAGGGCGGCGTACGTGCGAGCGGCTCAGGCGGTCGGGGCCCGGGAGGGTCGAATACTACTACGTCACATTCTGCCCAACGCCGCCTCTCAGCTCATATCCGTGGCAGTGCTGGACCTGGGATGGGCCATCCTCCACGTCTCCGCCATATCGTTCTTGGGCGTGGGCGCCCGCCCGCCTCAGCCGGAGTGGGGGCTCATGCTAGCGGAGTCCCGGTCGTATCTGCGGCAGGCGCCATGGCTGGGAGTGGCCCCAGGGGCCGCCATCGCCGCAACCGTCCTGGCCGCCAACCTCTTGGCCGACGCGGTTCAGGTACGACTCGACCCCGCTGGTCCCTATCACCTTCGCCCGGCGAGGGGCTGAGGGGACGAGAGAGAGGCGGGACGAGCGTCCCGCCTCCGGGGCAAGGGGTCGGCCGCTCCTATGGAAGGATGTCGGCCACCCACTCCAGGTCCAGTTCCATCAACTTGGCTCGGGTGCTGCGGCCCTCCTCGTCCAGGCCAGCCATCTGGTAGTACCAGTCCAGCGAACGACTCAGCTCCTCTTGGGTGATGGCGTAGCCATCCGATGCCCCACCCTTCTTGGGCTCAAAGCAGCGTCGGGGTAGCCAATCGTCCTTGCGCGTCAGCCCCTCGCGGGTATTGAAGGCTCTCATCATGTGCAGCCTTCTCTCGCCCACTTTCATCAGCTCGAAGAGGGTCACGTCCCAGCCGGTGACAGCGCGCATGGCCTCCACCAATTGCGATGGCCCATAGATCTGCCACCCGGGCCCCCACACGAACTGGCAGGTGCCCACCGTATCCAGGAGGCTGTAGAAGCACTCGGTGTAATAGGCGAAGCGCACCTTTCCCTGGTCCAGGACAAGGGCGTCCTCGGGCGTGAGAAGGTCGAGACTGGCAAGCCGCTCGAGCTTCATGGGCGCGGCCGAAGGCTCGTACGAGGGGTCGTGCTCGTGAGACATATGATCAGCGCCGAAGGGGTTGACGGAGTAGATGGTAGCCAGGGAGCGCTTCACCTCGGGCATGTGGGCGGGCAGCTCCTGCTTCTTCACCGCGACGACGTATCGCTCAGCTCCTCGCCCCAGCTTCTCCGCGGCGCGGGCGCTTCCCTCTGCCAAGAGGTCACCAATGCCCTCGCGCTTGCCGATCATCTCCAGCAACTGGACCATGGCCTCCGCGTTGCCGAAGCGCAGCTCGATGCCACCCGTGTCCGCCGTCGTCAGGATGCCGTTCTCGAAGCAGTCCATGGCAAAAGCGATGGTGGCCCCGGCGGAGATGGTGTCCAGCCCGTACTTATTGCAGAGCTCATTGCCCTTCGCCACGGCAGACAGGTCGCCGATGCCGCAGTAGCTGCCAAGGGTGGCGATGGTCTCGTACTCGGGACCGCCATAGTGAGGATCCACGTCCCAGCGGTCTTCGTGCACTTCCACCACTCGTTTGCAGCGCACGGCGCAGCCGTAGCAGGTGTCCCGCTCCTTGAGGATGGTCCTGGACATGGTCTCGCCGCTGAGAGCCTCGTAATGCTCGAAGACTCCACTGGACCAGTTCCGCGTGGGAAGGCCGCCCGCCTCCTGCTGGTCCGGCACGCCGAAGGCGGTGCCGTGCAGGGCGGTATTGCCGATGATGTCCACGTTCTCGGCACCCCAGCGGGCCAACTGGCTAAGGGCCTGGCGGTCGTGGATCTCGGGCCGGCCTGTGCCGCGCACGGCGATGGCCTTGAGCTTCTTGGAACCCATGACGGCGCCCATGCCGGTGCGGCCGGCAGCGCGGTTGCTCATGTTCATCACCGCGGCATAGCGGACCAGTTTCTCCCCGGCAGGTCCGATCTGCAGCACTTCCACCTTGGGATCGCCCAGCTCCTCGCGGATGGCCTGCTCGGCCTCGCCGGTGATCTTGCCCCACAAGTGCGAGGCGTCGCGGAGCTCGGCCTGCCCGTCGTGCAGCCAGAGGTAGACCGGCTTGGGCGACTGGCCGCGCACGACGATGGCGTCAAAGCCTGCTCGCTTGAGTTCGGCAGGCCAGAAGCCTCCGCCCTGAGCGTCGCCGATGGCCCCGGTGAGCGGGCTCTTAGCGTTGACCATGACCCGGCTCTGACCGCTGATGGGCGCTCCGGTCAGGACGCCCACGGAAACCACGAGCACATTCTCGGGCCCCAGGGGGTCGGCTCCAGCCGGCACATCCCTCAGTATGTAGTGCATAGCCAGGGCGCTGCCACCCATGTATGTGCGATAGAAGCGCTCATCGGGCTCTTCGATGGTCAGGCTGCCTTCGCTCAAGTTGACGTGCAGTATGCGGCCCGCGTATCCGTAAGGCACCGGTTCTCCTCCTCGGCATGTAGTGGAAGTGCTCTGATTAGAGGCAAAAAGACACGGCCTGCAGGCGCACCCCCGGCCAGTCGAGGCGCGGGGGCCGCCCAGGGTAGACCATCCCTCCTGGTTATGCGCACGGACTGTGGATCAGGCGCCTTTGCCTTCGGCGCCCTGCTTGAGCCCCCCTAGCCAAGTCTCGCAGATGTTCGCTGCCTCCTGTTCGCTCTTGGACTTGCGCAGCGAGGCCATGAAGCCGGTGATCTCGGCGGCTCCCGTCACCCGCGTCTTGTCGCCGTCTGCCTGCAGACGGAACGACTGGCGGCTGTTCCCCGTCCGCCAGGCAAGGGTCTTCAGCCTCTCAACCTGGGTGATGGTGCCCACTGCCGGCTTGCCGTCGCACACGTACTGGAACGTAGCGCCGGGGAAGAACTCCTCGCCATCCAGCATCCTGCCCTGGGTGATCCTGGGGTTCCAGGAAGGCCAGGTCGTTACGTCTCCCAATAGAGACCACACTTTACTCGGCGTTGCGTCGATAACGACCTCGCGCTGGGCTGCGGCCATCGTCCCACCTCCTGCTCCGTGACCTCTCCAGTCGGGCGAGCCAGCGAAACGCTGCAAATACTATAGCACAATGCCGGAATGGTTCAAGAGCTAGTGCGCCTGTGTTCGGGCCGCGGCGCGGACGATCTGGCGCCGAAGGCGTCTGCAGGAAGGGTGTCGGCTGAGGGGCCGAGTGCCAGAATCTCTCGGTCACCGAAGTGCCACATTTGCCCGGTCAGTTATGCTAGTGACATCCAGGGCAGGAGGCAATAGCATGGCCAAAAGGGGACCCACGAGCGCAGGCGGCAGCAGTGGTGGAGGCCGTGCGCCAGGGCCAGTCGCTGCGCTCGGTGGCGAGAGGCTTTGGGGTGGCACTGAGCACGCTGCAGTATTGGGTGAAGCGGGCGGAGGGTAAGCCAGTGGAGCTGGTGGACTGGACAAGCCACAGTCCCGGGCCAAAGCACCCACCTAGCCGCTGCAGCCAGGAGCTTGAGGACATGGTGCTTGAGGCACGCCGCTACCTCAAAGAGGAGGATGCCCTTGGCTACCACGGCGCTCTGGCCATCAGGGGCTACCTGCTTGAGCTTGGCCTGAAGCCGCCCAGTGAGCGCACCATCAACCGCATCCTCGAACGCCGCGGCGCCTTCGATGGCACCCGCCGCCAGCGTTTCCTCGCCCCTCCTCGCGGCTGGTACCTGCCTGAGGTGGCAGAGGGGCGCTTGGAGCTGGACCTTTGGGATAGGATCGAGGGCCTGGTGATAAAGGGCGGGCCTGAGGTTGAGGTGCTCAACGTCATCTCTCTTCATGGCCGTCTGGCCGGCTCCTTTCCCAAGGAGAACCTCACCGCTGTCTTGGTGCGCCAAGGCCTGCTTGAGCACTGGCATAGGTGGGGCCTTCCTGGCTACGCTCAGTTTGACAATGACACCCTCTTTCAGGGACCGCACCAGCATGCCGACACCATCGGCTCCGTCAGCCGCCTTTGCCTGTGCCTGGGCGTCGTGCCCGTGTTTGTGCCCCCGGGCGAGCTGGGCTTTCAAGGTCCCATCGAGCACTTCAATGGCGACTGGCAGACCCACGTCTGGCACCGCTTCCAGCACGAGTCCTTGACCGGGCTGGTGGGCCAGTCCGACCTCTACCTCACCAGGCATCAGGCTCGCACCGCCCATCGCCGGGAAGGCGCTCCCCAAAGGCGTCCCTTCCCCCATGACTTCCAGCTCGACCTGCAGGCTCATCCCACTGGCCAGATGATCTACCTCCGTCGCAGCAATGACTACGGCCAGGTCTCCTTGCTCGGTCACACCTTCCCCGTTGATGCCCACTGGACTCAGCGGCTAGTGCGCTGCCAGGTACACCTCGACGAAGGTGTGATCCGCTTCTATGCCCTGCGCCGCCGAGCCCCGCAGACGCAGCCTCTCCTGAGGGAGTTGCCCTACCAACTGCCCCGGAGACACTTCCGTGAGTGACCGACGAATTGTGGCACTTCCGCGTTACTGTAATGACCGACCAATTGTGGCACTTGGCCGCTGAGGTCTCAAGGGTGCGCCAGGATTCCCGGGCGCCACGCCGGGTTTGCGGCGACTCCAGGGGATGCCTACGAACACACCTACGTGCATGCTGTGCGGACGGCCGCCCTGTCTGGCAACGGGGCGCACCGGGGTATCGGGCCGGCCTGGTGCGCTGCTTGAGAAGCCGAAACTTGATGCGGAGGCGGTACCTGGCCTAGTATTGCGGCGGTCATACCCAGGGCAGTCGCAGGACTGCCGCCATACTCCGTGGAGGCTGCAATGAAGATAGCCATCGAGCGTGACGAGTGCATCGGCTGCGGCAACTGCACTGACATCGCACCGGACGTGTTCGAGCTGGACGACGAGGGGATCTCGACTGTCGTGAACCCCGCCGGCGCCGACGAGGATACCATCCGGGAAGCAGCCGAGAGCTGTCCGGTGGACTGCATCATTCTGTCCGACGACGAGGGGAATCAGATCTATCCCTGAGCCGATCGCGACTCGGTGCGTTCGGGCTATCGTCCGAAGCGCCTGTCGACCGGGCCCGTTCGCTCGCTGGCGGGTCCGGTTGCCGTTTCAGGCGGGGCTAGCGGCATGGTGCGTAGGGTGCCACTGTCAAGCTGAGGCTGAGGACACCTTGGGCTGAGCCCCCCGGTGTCGGGCGAGATCGGAGGCGCTCCGATCTGTCGGCGTCGAGGACAGTGCACAGCTCGGCTTGGGCAGCGCGGCAGCGGCCGGCCAGCCTTTTGCGGAGAAGTGGTCTGGAGCCTATAATGGTTGCCAACCAGGGAAACCATGCTTGGCGGGCTGAGTCGCGGACAGGTAGTGAAAGGAGCTATGCGTGGCACTGACTAGGGATCAGAAGTCTGAGATAATACAGGTATACCACACCCACGAATCCGACACCGGTTCGCCCGAGGTGCAGATAGCCCTGCTGACCACTCGAATCAACAGCCTGGTGTCTCACTTGCAGGAGCACAAGCACGACGAGCACTCACGACGGGGTCTGCTGAAACTGGTGGGTCAGAGGCGTCGGCATCTAGCCTATCTCAGGCGCACCGATCCCGAGCGGTACCGTACTATCATCGAGCGGCTCGGCCTACGCAGGTAAGCCGAGCGGATTCAGCATTTCGAGAAGCGAGTAGGCGGCCCCAGGGACGGCTACTCGCTTCTCGTTTGAAGCGGCGACAGGTTAGCTACTAGGAGCGAGCGCGCCAGGAGGTATAGGGATTGGCGTCTGCCACTCACGGACGTGGTGGGCAGACGCCAGTGCCTATCCTCCCGGCCCCCTCGCCCGATGGAGGAAAGGCGATGTTACGCAACTACACCACTCGTGTTGGCCAACAAGAGGTAACGCTAGAGACCGGGCGGCTGGCCGGTCTCGCCGACGGGGCAGTGACGGTTCACTGTGGAGATATGGTACTCCTGGTGACGGTCACAGCCTCCGATGAGCCCCGTGAGGGTATAGACTTCCTGCCCCTCATGGTGGACTTCGAGGAGCGCCTCTACGCTGCCGGCCGCATTCCAGGAGGATACATCAAGCGCGAGGGCCGTCCCAGCGAGGAAGCCATCCTCACGGGTCGCCTGGTAGATCGCCCGCTGCGCCCCCTGTTCGACAAGAGCATCCGCAACGACATACAGGTGATCATTACCGCCTTGTCGGCGGATCCGGAAGTGCTCATGGACGTGCTCGCCATTCTGGGCGCCTCGGCCGCCCTAATGATCTCCGACATCCCCTTCGGCGGTCCGGTAGGAGCGGTGCGAGTGGGGTATGTGGATGGTCAGTTCGTGTTCAACCCCACTGTGTCGCAGATGGAGGCGAGCACCCTAGATCTGCGGCTGGCCGGCACCGAGGACGCCATCCTGATGGTGGAAGCGGGAGCACAGGAAGTCCCTGAGGAACTACTGGTTCGCGCCCTGCGCGAGGGCCACGCTGCCATCCAGGATAGCATCGTGGTGCAGAGACGCATGGCCGAGGAGATTGGCAAACCGAAGCGGGAGATGATAACGCGCTCACCCGACCCGGAGCTCTTGAGCGACGTGACCGCGCGCTTTCAGGACCGCATCGCCGAGGCCGTGCGAACGACCGCGTCTAAGGAAGAGCGCTCGCAGGCCCTGGATGCGCTTCGCGACGAGCTTCTGGCGGGCACCGAGGACGATCAGGAACGTGCTCGTAGCTTGGCCGACGCCTTCGAGAGCGTCTTCCAGAAGGTGGTGCGCAGCGAGATCCTGGAGCACCGGCGGCCGGACGGAAGGGACTGGGAAGAGATACGTCCGATCAGCGCCGAGGTGGGGCTTCTGCCCCGAGCTCACGGCTCGGGGTTGTTCACTCGGGGAGAGACCCAGGTCCTGAGCGTGGTGACGCTAGGGACTGCGAGCGACGAGCAGATGCTCGACACGCTCAGCGCCGAGGAAAGCAAGCGCTACATGCACCACTACAACTTCCCGCCCTTCAGCGTCGGTGAGGCCCGTCCGCTTCGCGGACCCGGCCGCCGCGAGATAGGGCACGGGGCGCTGGCTGAGCGGGCTCTCCTGCCCGTCGTGCCCTCTGAGGAGCAGTTCCCCTACACCATGCGTGTGGTGAGCGAAGTGCTCTCCTCCAACGGCTCGACCTCGATGGCCAGCGTCTGTGGCAGCTCCCTGGCCTTGATGGACGCTGGGGTGCCAATATCGCGGCCGGTGGCGGGGATAGCCATGGGGCTGGTTAAGGAGGGCGACCGGTACGCCGTGCTCAGCGACATTCAGGGCATGGAGGATCACCTGGGCGACATGGACTTCAAGGTGGCTGGCACCCGGGACGGCGTGACGGCGCTCCAGATGGACATCAAGGTCAAAGGGCTATCGGACGAGATCCTGGCCCGGGCCCTGGAGCAAGCACGCGTAGGGCGGCTATTCATCCTGGACAAGATGGCGGAGGCTATCGCCGAGCCGCGTCCTCAGTTGTCGCCGCATGCTCCCAGGATCACCATGCTCAAGATAGACGTCTCCAAGATCGGAACGGTGATCGGCCCCGGAGGCAAGACGGTTCGGGGTATCATCGAGGAGACGGGGGTGAAGATAGACATCGAGGACGATGGCACTGTGCTGATCGCCTCCGACGATGCGGCCGCGGCCGAGCTGGCCCGACGTCGTGTCGAGGCGCTGGTGGAGGAGGCCCAGATCGGGCGCATCTACACCGGCAAGGTGGTCCGTACCACCGACTTCGGAGCTTTCGTCGAGATCCTGCCCGGCACCGACGGGCTGGTCCACATCTCTCAGCTGGCCGACTACCGGGCCGAGAAGGTCGAGGACGTGGTGCACGTGGGAGACGAGATCATGGTCATGGTGACCGACATAGAGCCAGGCACCGGCCGCATTCGCCTATCTCGGCAAGCGGTTCTCGAAGGCTGGACCACCGAGGAAGCGCGGGAGCGAGACCGCGCCATCTCCCGGCCGCAGGGCGGACGCCCCCGCCGGGGTGGCGACGGTGGAGGTGGCCGGCCGCAGGGGCGCCGAGACCGGCGCTAGATCACCTCAGGGGGTAGCCGCCGGCTACCCCCGTTCTTCTTCGGCATTCTGAGGCGCGCGGTGTCCAGACCCTGGAGCGACAGCACCAAGCGGACAGTGGCAACTGGGATGGCGTTGCTGCTGGCCCTGGCGTTGTACCAGATTCGCGCCATCATCCCACCCCTCACCATTGCCATAGTGATCGCGTATATCCTGACTCCAATCGTGGATGCCTTGGAGCGGCGGACGCGCGTGCACCGTGGGCTCAATGTGCTCCTCGTGGACCTGCTGGCGTTGGCGGTGCTGGCCATCATCCCGGCGCTAGCTGCTCCTACGCTGATATCGCAGGCCAGCCAGCTAGATGTGGACTTCGATGCCGTGATGGAGAACCTGGTGGAGGACCTGGCCAGCGGGCTGAACGCCATACTCGGGGGCCGGCTTGACGTAGATGAGGTGCTGGCACGCAGTCAGGCTTCGCTCGAAGGGTTGCTCCAACCGCTCATCTCGGAGAGTGTCTTCTTCCTCCTGGATGTGGCCACCGGCCTGCTATGGGCCATATTCGTGTTCGTGGTGTCCTTCTACCTTATGCGCGATTGGCATCGCGTCACGGCCTACTTGCGGAGTGTGGTGCCGCCCGGGTACGCCGCGGATTATGCTAGCCTCACGGCCGAGATCGGGCGTATCTGGCACGCGTTCTTCCGGGGGCAAGTGATCCTAAGCGTGGTAGTGGGAACCGTCGTGGCCGCGTGCATGGCCCTGGTGGGGGTACCGAACGCGCTGGTGCTGGGGCTGCTGGCAGGGCTGCTGGAGGTGGTGCCCAATGTGGGGCCCGTCATAGCGGCCACACCGGCAGTGCTGCTGGCTCTGCTTCAGGGCTCCTCGTGGCTTCCTCTGCCACCACTCTGGTTTGCGCTGCTGGTGGCGGGCATCTACGTGCTCATTCAGCAGGTGGAGAACAATTACCTGGTGCCCCGCATCATAGGAGGGAGCGTCAGGCTACACCCGCTGGTGGTGCTGGTGGGGGCGATCGCCGGGGCGCGGATGGCGGGCATCCTGGGCATCTTCCTGGCTGCGCCCGTCCTGGCTTCGGCCAGGGTTCTGATCGGCTACGTCTATGCCAAGCTGCTCGATCTCGACCCCTTCCCCATCGCCACCGGGTTCGAGCGAGCGGAGGCGGAGGAGAGGCCGAGCCATGACTGGCTGGGGGAACTGCGGCAGCGAGTACGCTATCTATCGGAGGCGAGAAAGGGGCGGAACGCGCGGTGACCAGAAACCGGGGCGGTTGAGAACCCCGGCACGGTAGGCATATACTGCTGGCATCAGGCGCACGCAACGCTGCGAGCTCCGCGGCCAGGCGTTCGCGAGGCCTGTCTGAAGCCGCGAGATGATGGGGGTGGCCAGATGTTCGTTCACCATCGTATGAGCTCTCCCGCCATAACGGTGGACCCAAGCCTGCCCGTCATGGACGCCTTGCACTTGATGGAAGAGAAGGACGTGCGGCGGCTGCCCGTGGTGGATGGGCGGGGCAGGTTGGTCGGCATAGTGTCGGAGAAGGACGTGCTGCGGGCTTCGCCGTCGCCTGCCACCACGCTCAGCATCTTCGAGGTCTCGTACCTCCTCCACCGGCTCACCGTGGGCGACATCATGACCCGCGAGGTGGTAACCGTGCGCGAGGACACGCCGCTGGAGGAGGCAGCCCGCATCATGGCTCAGAGGCACCTTGGGGGTCTGCCGGTCATGCGCGAGGGTAAGCTGATCGGCATGATCACTGAGACCGACCTGCTGCTCGGATTCAGTGAAGTGCTGGGCGCCTTCGAGCCGGGAGTGCGGATCACGGTGGAACTCCCCGATGAGCCGGGAGCGGTGGCCGAAGTGTCGAACCGGGTCAAAGAAATGGGCGGCAATATCGCCGCTCTGTCGCTCTTCAGGGGTGCTGACCCTAGGCACGGGTACTTGGTTGCCCGGGTGCAAGGGGTCGGCGCCCAAGACCTGGTGGACCGGCTGAGCGACGGACGCGCCGTAGTGGTGGACGTCAGGGAGTTCGACGAGGTGGAGAAACGCGAAGAGCGGACGTCAGGTAATGCTTGAGGAGGCCGGCCGGAGGGCATGGCGCAGGTCGGCCAGCGATTGGCTTCCACTGCACAGCATGGCCAGTCGGAGCTGCTCGGTGACGTCCTGGAGGTAACGGATCACTTCCTCGGCCGACCGGCAGGCGGGCTCGAGGAGTGGTAAGGCGAAGCCGACGGCGTCGGCTCCCAGGGCGATGGCCTTGGCCGCTTCCACACCAGTGCGAATGCCTCCGGAGGCAATGACGAAGGCATCGGGAGCGGCCGCGCGCGTCTGCTGGATGGAGTCGGCCGTGGGAATGCCCCAGTCGGCGAAGGCTGAAGCCACGCGGCGCGTGCTCTCATCGTTGGCCCTGAGGCTCTCGACCTCGCTCCAGGAGGTGCCACCGGCGCCGGCTACATCCAGAAGGCGGACGCCTGCCTCCCACAGGGCGCGCGCCACCCGCTCCGATAGGCCCCAGCCCACTTCCTTCACCAGCACCGGCAACCCTAGGTTCTTGACGACATAGGCGATCTTGGCGGCCAAGCCCCGGAAGCTCCTGTCGCCTTCAGGCTGAAGCATCTCCTGAAGGGGGTTCAGGTGCAAGGCGAGGCCGTCGGCACCGACCATCTCCACTGCCTGCAGGCACTCCTGAAGGCCGTACCCCTGGTTGAGTTGAACCGCCCCCAGGTTGGCGAATAGGAGTACGTCGGGGGCCCATTCTCGAACGCAATAGGTGTGGGCCAGGGCTGGATCCTCGATGGCCGGCCTCTGGGAGCCCAAGACCATGGCCAGGCCCAGCTTCTGCGCCGCCAGGGCCAGGTTGCGGTTGATGTCGGCGGCCTCGGTGGTTCCGCCGGTCATGGCCGAGATGAAGAAGGGGGCGCGTAAGGTCTTGCCCAGGACGGTGACCTCGGTGGTCAGGTCGTCGGAGTCGAGCTCGGGAAGGGCCTGGTGAACCAGGCGCCAGGCCTCCAGCCCGGTGGTGATGCGGCTCTGCACCGGTTCCTGGCGACAGATTCGGATGTGGTCGGTCTTCCGTTCGGATATCCCTGTATGCCGCAACCCGGACCTCGTGGGAGTGTTTCTGACCGGTAGAACGGAGCGATCATAGGCCCGAAGGCGGCCGTTGGCAAGCGTTGACTTGGACGGCAGGAACTACTAGAATGCGGGCTCGCATCGCTGCAGGGACCGAGACACGGCAGGAGGGTTCTTCATGGACACGTTCGAAAGGGTCCGCAAGATAATCGTGGATCAGCTGGGAGTGGAGCCCGAGCGGGTGACCATGGAGGCCAGCTTCCGGGACGATCTTGAGGCCGATTCGCTGGACCTGGTCGAGCTCATCATGGCGTTCGAGGAGGAATTCGGAGGGGAGATCTCGGACGAAGAGGCGGAGAAGATCCGCACGGTGGGCGAGGCTGTGACGTATCTAGAGAGCCATTCAGCGAGCTGAGATCCCCCTCGGTTGGCCGTGGCCCTCTCGGCCACTGCGACTGGCACCGACAGGGGTCGGCCAGAGGTCGACCCCTTTGTACTTCCACCGGTCGCCAATCCTCGGCGACACGCAGCGGGGCGGGGCCACCCATGCTATCCCCGCCAGGCCAGTATCACCTCTGCCGCTGCTGGATCCCGCACCTGAACCGCACCAGGCCGAGCCGTTAGGCTGGGGGAGCGCCAGGTTAGGCCTGGCTGGATCTCGGCGCGCCACCTCCCCAGGGCAACGCCCGCCGAGTCGTAAGCCTCCACCTCGAGCTGAGCAGGAGCGGTCGCGGCCAACTCCACCACTGTGTCGCCCACCGACAGTGCCAGGTCGCGGGTGGCTGCCGCCACCGGCCCCATTTCCGGCAGGGGATACCAGTACTCTTCCCAGGTCACGCTCTCGCCAGAACCCAGAGCACGGTAGTCCCAGAAGGTGGGGCTCCAACCTCCCCAGAGCTCCAGGTAGGCGCTTGGCTCCAGGCTGTAGCGGGAATAGGGGATGTCGCCCAAGCCGAAGAACTTGGCGCCTGGAACAGATTCGGGCGGGAACACTCGTATGAGCCCGCCTAGCCCGGGGCTCTGAGCGCCCATCCAGCCGGCGACAGCTCCCGGATGGGCGAAGGCGCCCAGGTAGCCCTGCCACTGACTCAGGAGCGACATGTCTCTGGGCCCGTAGTAGGGCCAGGGCATGACCTGCCCCGGACCGGGAAGGCCGGGGTCGCTGGTATCGTGGACGCGCACCTGCCGCGCTGGAAGCAATACCCGAGTGTCCGCCGGGACCTGGCGGCCACCGGGCGAATAAGCGGCGTTGATCCAGAACTGGAGCCGCTGCTCGGCGCCGGTGTCATTAGCCAGTGTGGGCTCGATCTTGACATAAGCGTGCTCGTCCAGACTGACTCGGACGCGGCAGGTCACGCCGGTCAGCCGTTCCTCGAAAGAGAGGACAACGCTGGCGGTGCTTCCCGCCTGTTCCACCGTGGCCTGCCAGGGGAGGTACTCGGCCAGGCCGTGTTCCTCGGTGGGCAAGGCCCACTCGATGCCTCCAACAGCCAGCCACCAGCCGCGCATGCCCCAGGTGGAGGCGATGGTAGCGGGGTTGTTGTAGAGGAGAGGGAGCCCATGCACCTTGTCCGTGATCTGATAGATGCGGCCTCCGAGATCCGGCACGATAGTTACTTCCAGGAAGGCGTTCTCGAGGACCAAGGCGCGGAATTGCCTCGCGGCGGGTGGGCCAGTGCGGCTGTGATCGAGGCCGTCGTAGGGGTAGCCTACCTGCTCCGGCTGGAGGGGGACCAGAGCGCCCTGGTAGTCGGCGAGGTTGAGGGTAACCGTACTCTCACGGATGGAGGCGGGCTGCGCGGTCGGCACAGCGGTGGGCTCAGGGGCAGGCGTTGACGCCTGCTCCACGGCATCAGTAGATGCCGGAAGCGGGCTGGGCTCCGCGATCGTAGGGTGTGTCGGCACCGCTGCCAGGGCGCTATCGGGTATGATGAGCTCTTGGCCTATCGAGAGCCGGTCCGGATCCGCCAGTCCGTTGGCACGGGCGATGGCATCCACTGAGGTGCCGAAGCGGGCCGCGATCTCGGATAGGGTATCCCCTCTGACCACGACGTATCTGGGCCAAGACTCCTCGGTGGGCGTGGGAACTGGCGGGGGCGGTTCCGCTGTGGCAGTGGGCGAAGGCGTCGCCGATGGCCTAGGCGCGGGAGTCTTCGGCGGCGGCGGGGAGATGGTAGCGGTGTAGGTGGGTAGCGAAGTAGCGTAATCCGTTGGCTCGGGGGCTACAGAAGCATCGTGAACGTCGGTGTCGCTAGTGGGTGGCTGGCTGCTGAAGACCACCGAGCAGGCCAACAGAGGAAAGAGAAGCAAGGCGAAGATCGTGACCAGGGCCAACCGTTGCATGCCTGATCTGTTCCTCTCAGTCTCGGCGCCGGAATGTCAGCCTGAAGTTTACGTGGTGCCTGGCCGGCAGGCCAAGGCCGGTGACTCTATCGCCTGAAGGCCCTACGCCGACGGAGTAGGCCCCCAGGGGGCCGTACATGGGGAAGTCGGCGACCCATTCCGACCCTTCGCGTCGAGGTTCGAGGGTCTCGCGCCCGTCAGGCCAGGCCACCCAGGGTGCGTCGTTGGCTGCAAGGGAGTCGGCCCCCAGCAGGCGAATGTAGATGTGATGGTTTCCCCCCGACTCGCGCTCGTCCTCGAAGCTGGCCTCCACCAACTCCCAGCGCCCTGTGGCCGCTCGCTCTAGACTGACGCCCAGCGCGTCCAGGCGAGGGTCCCACGAGCGAGCACGAGCCGCCGACGGCGGCGCCGGAGTAGCAGGGTCGGGAACTGAAGGCGTGGCAGGGGCCCGCGGCGCCTCGTGAGAGAGGGAAGGCAGAGGGGGAACGACGGCCGGCACAGGCGTAACCAGAGCCACCGGACGGCGGGCTGCCGCGGGCGAGGCTGGCTGCGCCGCCGAGGCTGTCGGCGAGGACTCGGGAGCGGCGACCCCCTGCAAAGCATCGGAGGCGGCCGCGATCAGGATGCGCCACCGGTGGACGGATCCGGGCGATAGGCTAACCTCCGCCGGGCCGGTCACTGTTACCGCTAGCGAAGGGGCTGAGGAAGATGCACCCAGCGAGACAACTCTAGTCTGGGCGCTGACGTTGTGGGCGGCGAGGTCGGCAGCAAGGGAGCCATCCGACGCCAGGGTCAGCCTGAGGGTGAGCTCGGTGCGGGAGCGGGGCTCGGTGCAGGAGAGGGTCACGTGGGGCTCAGGGTCGGAGCCGGTGGCCTCCACGCTCCAGGGCATTCCTTCGGCTATGGAGAGGGGGGGAGAGGGGTAGAGCCAGCGCACGCCGCCTTCCAGATGATGGGCGACGCTGTCGTGCCGGTGGAAAGAGAATCGCTCCACCAGGGGCAATAGCTCGGGCCCGGATGCTGGCGCCAGCCGCACCAGCCGGGCGCCCAGCTCCGGGAGCAGCCAGGCCTCGGCCCCTGCGTTCCTTAACACCACCACATCTAGGGTCCTCTCCACTTCGGGCGGTTGCACGCCTTCAGGTACCACTGGGAGAGGGTACCTGGGGTGGGCAGGCGAGGAGGCCTCGGCCACTGCGTTCACGTCTGGCACCTGGAACCGGCGCTGAAGGAGCTCCACCCTGCGCGAGGGACCTTCCGTCCGAGGCCCCCCTTCAGGTCGCCCCGCTGCCTCCACGCCCGCTGCCGGGCCGGAGGTGGGGCTGGCACCGAAGCTGCGGTCCTGCAGCGCCGCCACCACCGCCAGTGACGAGCCATCGTCCTTGAGCCAGGCTGCGCTTTCCCAGTTGGCCGACAGGCTGTTGCCCGCCCGGTTTGCCAGCAGCCAGGGCATGAAGGCGAAGTAGTACTCTGGGGCCTGCTGCGCCATGTAATCGCGGGCAGCCAGGGTGAGCTCTACCAGATCGGCCTCAGTGACGGGAGGGTAGCGCGGATCCTCGGCCGATCCGATGATAGCTCCTCCTTCGGTGGTGATGATGGGAACCACGAAGCCGGCCTCTTCCTGCATGATGCGGGCGTAGGCCTGGAACTTCAGGAACCCGTTGGAGTCCTGGTAGACGGTGTCGCCGACGTAGTAGCCGCCCTGGTCCCGGGGCAGGTGGGAGATGGCACGGAAGTGGTTGATACGCGAGGCTTCCTCCGGGGACAGGCCCCGCCTCGCCGCTTCGTCCTGGGACAGCGGCGTGCTCTCCCGGTTCACTGCGTCGTAGGGGTAATCCAGGGGGTGGTTGAGGAAGTAGTTGTGCAGAGGAAGCCAGGCCCGGTGGAGCAAGTCAAGTCGTCCGCGCTGCCGAAGCTCGGAGAGGAAATCGCGCAGGAATCGGACGTCGTCGTAGTCTCCACCGGGGGCAAGGGGCGGCAGGCTGGGCAAGCCACCGGCGGCAAGGACTTCCTCCGCCGCTTCGATCCACACGTCCGCCAGGTGTTCCACCGAGATGGACTCGCCTGGACGCCAGCCGCCAGCCTCCCCGGCCAGGTTGGGCTCGTTGTACAGCTCGTAGTAGTGCACGCCTAACGGCACGCCCAGGCGCACCAGTTCTCCCAGGTGAAGGTAGGGTGTGTTCCAGGGCCGGTACACGCGCAGCACTGGCATGATCCCGCGCTCCGTGAGGCGCTTGATGAGATGCTCGTGTTCGAGCTTGGGCGCGTCTCCCTGTAGCAATTTGACCCAGGTGCAGCCCATCCGTTCGGTCTCAGCTACGAACCGGTCCACCATGTCGGTTGGCTGAGCGAAGAGGGTGGGGGACCAGTGAATGCCCCACCCATTGTCGCCCCGAGGGCGCGGGTAGGCGGACAGGGGCATAGCGCCGTCGGCGCCGACTACCCGGGGCCCGACCACGAGGGGCACGATGACGGCCAGGATGAGCAGGGCGAGCCTACGTTCCATGGGTAAGATCGTCTTTGCCTTCTGCCAGTAGCTTCATGCGATAGACGAAAGCCAGCACCTCCGCCACGGCAGCGTAGAGCTCGGGCGGGATGATGCTACCCACGTCGAGCTGTGCCAGCAGGGCCACCAGCTCGCCATCACGGTGCACCGGAACCCCATACAGGTCGGCCAGCTGGAGGATGCGGTCGGCGAGGTGGCCGGCTCCCCCGGCCACGATCTGGGGGGCATGGTGGGCCCGGGGCTGGTAGCGCAGGGCGACAGCGCGCCGCTTTGCGGGGCTTCTCACGGCCTTCAGCCTACTAGGTCCACTAGGTTGACTCTCGCCAGCGAGAGGGGCTCCATCGGCTCCCGGGCTTCCGGGCTGCACTTCGGGGCAGCGGAGCAGCGGATGCTGCTCACCAGGTAACCCAGGCCCTGGAGGCCCTGGCGCAGGTAGGGAGCGGCTTCCTCGGCCAGCCGCTTCGTCTCTTGGTCCTCGGTACGCACGTCGCAGGAGACGTTTCTTCTGAGCAGCCGCAGGTCCACCTCGACCGTTCCCAGAGGCTCGACGCTGAGAAGGAAGGCCAGATGAGCGTTGGTCGGGTCCAGAGCCCGGGCGCCCTTGGGACGGTAGTACACCCGAAGGGAGGCCCGGTCCTGGGTGCCGGACCAGGCGATGGGCAGGCTGAAGGAGAGGCAGTGGGAGACACCATGGTCGGGCGAGAGTCTTAGGTTGCCTATCTGCTCTGCCTCCAAGTCAGCGATTACGCTCTGCACAGCCTCCTTACAATGCAAGAGGGCCTGACGGCTCTCGGCCGAGAAGCGGTCCGGCTGCTCCATCAAACGGTCGAGGGCGGCGTCCAGTCTGCGAATCTGGACCTGAATGCTGTCCTCCAGTGCCGGCAAGCGGGGGCGATCCGAGCCCGGGTTTCGGATCAGGACTTCGGGGGAGAGGTCCGAGTTGCCGGGTGACAGCTGCGGGAGGCCCTCCCATTGATCTGAAGTGGAGATGGGGTCCTGTGCCGCCTGTAGGCCGGGTGAGGGCGACGGGGCTGGGCCGAGTCGGGCCAGCATGGCCTCGATGGGCGTGGCCAGGCGGTTCAGAAGGGATGACACCTGCCTCGCCACCGCCGGGTGCCCGGCGCTGGCGAGGGGGAGGGACGCCAGGGAGCGGGCAAGGGCGCGGGCGAAGGCGGGAAGGGAGTCGAGCCCGCGTGGAGCCGGCTGGCTCTCCAGTGCACGGGCGAGCGCTACTAGCGACTGCGTCAGCCGCAGGAGGGTGCTGGCGGTTAGGAGGGACTGGGTCGGTGCCAGCTTGCTTGCGGCTTCCAGGGCCTCGGGTACCAGGGGTAATCCCTCGGCCTGAATCCGGGCCAGGAGGGGCAGGGCCTCGGGGTTGCGCGAGGCCAGGCGGCCCCATGCCTCGTGCAAGCTCAGGAGGTTCTCCGGCGTCAAGGGCTGACCCAGGCGGATCAGATGGGGCAGGATCTCCTGGTACTCCGGCCGGGGCGGTAGTCCCATGCGCGACAGGAGGCCCACTACCGGGTCGTCGCTGCCGGCCCGGGCCGGCAGCGACGGCGGCTCTGGGGCGCGCTCCAATACCACGCGCTCCCTGCTGGCTTCCAGCACGGTCACGGCTATGCGCCCCTGCTCGGGGATCTCCCCTACCACCTGGGCGGTGAAGCGATGACCTCCCAGCGAGACCAGGGCCCGATCTCCCTCCCGTCCCAGGACGGCCACGTAGTACAGCCGGCCAGGCAACAGCACCAGGGAAGGGGTGGCTCCCCACCGGTGTCCCAGTTCAGTTACGACCGGCAGACCTTCGGAGTACATCCTGTGGCCTCGTCTCAACCGGGCGGGCGTCCCATCGGAAGACGCCCGCCCGCGAGCAGCTGACGGAATTCCGGACCTAGCGTTTGAGGTTGACCAACTCGTTCAGCATTTCATCGGACGTGCTGATGATGCGCGAATTGGCCTGGAAACCTCTCTGAGCCACGATCATGTTGGTGAACTGCTGGGCCAGATCCACGTTCGATGCCTCCAGGTACCCGGCGCTGATCAGGCCGCGGCCGTCCTGACCGGGCTCGCCATGCTGGGGGGTGCCTGAGTTGGTGGACACGGAGTAGAGGTTCTCGCCCTGGCGAAGGAGGCCGCCCGGGTTGATGAACTTGGCCAGGGCCAGCTGCCCCAGGGTGCGGTTGAGGCCGTTGCTGAAGACTCCCACCACCTGTCCGTAGACGTCCACGCTGAAGGACACGAGCGATCCGCTCTCCAACCCGTCCTGGCTGACGGGGTTGACCTCGGACTTCCCCGACAGACCGGTAACTGTGGCCAGATTGACGGTGAGGAGGGCGGGCGTCACGGCACCGGTGTCGTAGGCCAGCTCCAGTTGGAGGGTGGGTGACTCGGTGCCCTCTGAGCCCGCGTTCTCGTCCACGATCTGGCCGAACTCGTCGAACTCGATTGTGTTGTCGGATATGGAGGACACCGGGGTACGGACAACGCTTCCGTCCGCCGCGACGGTGAGCTCGCTGGCCGTCAGGGTCCACGTAGCCGGAGTTCCGGCGTTGCGGGTGAACACAACCTCCAGGGTGTGGATGACCCCGAGGGAGTCGTAGACGCCGAACTGGGTAGTGACGGTGTCGCCCGCCTCGGCCTCGGCAGCCAGGTTCCCCTTGAAGCGGACCTCGCTGGTGGCTCGGGCCATGCTCTGGCCAAACGGGATGGCGATGGGCCCCAGCCCGTCAGTAGTGTTCACCGCACCGGTCGCATCGGCAGGCCAGCCGAGCAAGTGCATACCAGTCGCCAGGCTCACCAGGCTGCCGTCGAGCCCGATGTCCACCGTGCCATCGCGGGTGTACATGTTCCCGAGGGGCCCCTGCACTACGAAGAAGCCGTCCCCTTGAATGGCGAGGTCGGTCATCTTGCCGGTGGCCTGGGGGCTGCCCTGGGTGAAGTCGGTACTTACGCTCCCGAGCGCCATGCCCAGCCCGACCTGCACCGAGTTGCGCCCGCCGAGGCCGCCCTGAGGCGCGCTAGCAGGGCGAATGGTCTGACTGAGGAGCTCCTGGAAGGATATCTTGCTGCTCTTGTAGGCGGTGGTGTTGACGTTAGAGATGTTGGCTGCGATCACGTCCAGATAGAGCTGGTGGTTCTTCAGAGCTGCGATGGCGGAAGAAAGCGAACGCATCATCGGTACACACCTCCTGAGAGTCACAGGGCAGCGGCATGCGGGCCGCGCCCATGGGCGCAGGCTTCCCCCAGGGGGTCCAGCCTGCCATGTTCATTCTGCTAGGACGACGCTGTCTATGTTGGTGAAGACGTTGCCTCTGCGGCTGGCAGCGTCCACCGCCGTCACCACGGTGCGATTCTTGATGCTGACGATAAGCGCCAGGTCATCCATGAGAACCAGGGAGTCGCGCGCTCCTTTCGCTGCGGCCTGCTCGACGGCTCCTTGGAGCCGCTCCAGGCCGTGGGCGTCCAGGGTCAGACCGCGCTGTTCCAGTCGAGCCTGGGCATGCTTCGAGAAGCGTAGCGGCGCCGTCTCGGCGGACGCCCGCTGTAGGACGCGCTCGAAGCTCGTGGCTCCCGTCGCTTCCGGGCGGGCCGGATGCGGCGCCGGGGCACCTCCGCTCGGCGCGGCGATCGGACGGGCCGTTAGAGGGTCAATCGGCAGAGTCTTAGGATCCACCGAGGTTCACCTCTCTGACAGTCTTAAGGGCCACTTCGGTTCCGGCTACGCGGAGGTAGACCTCGCCCTCTCGGAGGAGCGCGGCCTCCACGGTGCCGGAGAGTGGCTGCCCCGAGGAGTCGAGCGCCGACACGCGCTTGCCGATCAGGGCGCTGGCACCGTTCAGCGACTGCACCGAGGCCAGCTCGCTGACGGCCTGGTTCAGCTTCTGCAGTTCCGAGAGCGAAGTGAACTGCGCCAGTTGAGCCATGAACTCACGATCATCCATGGCTTCCATGGGGTCCTGGTACTTGAGCTGTGTGAGCAGGAGCTTGAGGAAGGCATCCTGCCCCAGGTCCAAGCGCCGCTCGGCCGCCGTCTCAGCTAATTGCTGATGCGTGGTCGGGCCCAGTGCTGCTACGTACATACTTGCCCCCTATGCTGAGACGTCCAGAGCGTGCAGGGACGAGCTCTGCCAGCGGGCCATAGAGCTCTCCACGGGGGCCGCCTCTGCCCGCTCGATCGGTATGCGGCTGCTGCCGTGCGGCGCACCCTGTCGACCCCTGCCCTGATCGTTGACCGAGACTTTGGCCTGTAGGAGCGACATCCCGGCCTCCGACAACGCCAGGGCCAGCTCCGGCAGCCTCCCGGTCAGCAGTTGCTGGGCGGCCAGGTTGTCGGCAGTCAAGTTGAGGCTGACGTCGTGCCCCTGCACGGAGACGGTAACGCCGACCCGCCCTAGATGTGGGGGATGGAGCTGCATCTCCACCTGCCTGGTCCCGTCCTCGAGCGCCAGTCGGACGTGGGCCACGATCTGGCGAGGAATCCGCTCGACCGGTATGGCTACGCGGGCGTCCGGGGGCACGCTCGCCGCTTCCGACGCGCCGGCAGGTGCGCTCGCCGATACCGTGGCCAGGTCCACACGAATTGGGACGCTTAGGTCGGGTGGCTCCGGCGCCACGTCTATGCTGGCGCCAGCGTCCGGAAGTGCCCCTGCGGGTCGTCCGGCGGCGGGTTGTCGGCCCTCCTCGACTACGTCCGGTTGGCCGACAGCCACTGGGCGCGGCACGGGCAGAGCCCCGTCTGCCGGCGGAGAGGGCGGATTCGGGGGCGCGAGGATTGCTCTGGCTCCGTTCGGCGCGCTCGGAGCCGGTCCGGATCGCCCATCAGTCATCAGGCTGGGTGCCGCCCAGTCCACATCGGCGGGGCCATCCCCCCGGGCGGCATCAGCGGACACGCTCGATGCGGGTGCGACCAGCTCGGTTACCAGAGGAGCCCGGGCATCCGAGGCTGTGAGCTCGGGCACGGCGACGGCGGCTCCCCTAGTGCCGTTGGGCTCTAGGCGATTCTGGAGTTCCGGCGGCAGGGATGGCGGGCTAGGCGAAGCTCTCCCGGGGCCGAGTGACACCGACAGGCATTCGGCGGCGCGGCCGGCTTCGGCCACCAGCGCCGCTGTCGGTGCCGTCGTGGCCGCGGCGGTGGCTGGATCGTGGGACTCGATCGGTGGCTGCGGCCACACGCCGGGATCGGGCGCCTGCGCGGCCGGCTGGCACGGCAGCCAGGGAGCAACCTCCGTGACCGCGTAGCTTCTCGCCGGCTCTCGCCGCGCGGGGCCAGTGTCGACCGGCGCAGAGCCCATGTCGGGCGCCGATCCTCCGGGCACGCCTCGCCCGATGGTCGTTCCCAGGAGCAGTACCAGTAGGGCGTCGAAGGCGTCGTCTTGCCCCTCCCGGGCCATCCGCGCGAGGGAACAGAACCCGTCTGGTATCGGGTCTGCCCCGGGTGAGGGCGGACAAAGGATCACAGACACATCACCTCCTCTCTCTGAAGCGAGCAGATCGTATCGCGAACGTCACAGGCCGCCGAGCCCGTGTGCTCTGGCGCGAACCTAGCACGTGAGCTGGCGCCCGACCGTAAAGGAGCCGTGAGTTTGCCATAAGCCACGCGTGAATAGGCGGCAGGCCGGGAGCAGCTGTGGGTACGAGCGCAGGGCTCGCCACAGGCAAGCGATTGCCACTGGTCCCTACCCACCCTTGATAGCCGTCTTGAGGATGGCCAGCTTCATGGAGATCAGCTCGGTGACGGTGTTGTAGTTGATCACTGTCTCGGCCAAGCGGGCCATCTCCCAGTCTATGTCCACATTGTTGCCGTCGAGCCGTATGGAGGTGCTAGCGTCTCGGGTGATGGAGACGCCCGGACGCTCCGAGGGCAACACGTGGGCGGGATGCGTGAGGCTCACGTCTACAGCATCCCCGCTGCCACGGAGCCGTCTCTGCAGCTCCTCCTCGAAAGAGACGCGCGCGGCCTTGTAGCCCGGGGTATTGAGGTTGGCAATGTTCTGAGCCACGGCTTGCTGCCGCAGGGACAGTCCGTCCAGGGCGTAGCGCAGCGCCCGGATGGCTGGGTCGTTGGTTATCTCAGGCATTGGCTCAGGCCTCCCAGGTGCTAGAGCTGGCGAAAGCGTCGCGGTAGGCAAGGACCCGGGGGACGTACTCGAGCGTCTCCTGGTAGGGCGGCACGCCGCCGAACTGGTCTACAGCTCTCGGCCCGGCGTTGTAGGCTGCCAGCGCCAGACGTTCGTCGTGGTAGCGGTCGAGCAGAGATGAGAGGAGCCGGACGCCGGCCTCCACGTTCTGCACCGGGTCGAATGGGTCGGCGACACCCAGGGCGGCAGCAGTGGCATCCATAAGCTGCATCAGCCCCTTGGCCCCCTTGGGGCTTACGGCTTGGGGGTCGAAATCCGATTCGGCTTTGATCAGGCCCTTCACCAGGCTAGGGTCTACTCCATAGCGTTGGCAGGCTTGTTCGATCACGGTCTCGAAGTCGGTCGGCGTAGAGCGCAAGGCGAGCGCCTGCGAGCCGGGGATCAGCTCTGCCAGGGCCCCGCGGAGCAACTGTAGCTGCACCCGGAGCAGCACGGTCATGGCAGTGGGGACGATCACCTGCACCTCCCCTCTAGCGGTCCAGCGGAAGCCGGCTGGTAGTCACATCGTCCATCTGCTTCACCTCATGGCGGCGGGCTTCGGCGTCGGCGCGCTCCCGCTGGCGCTTCTTGAGCTTCTGTATCACCTGCTCCTCGACCTTGAGCTGGGCCAGCCTGGCCCGAGCGCCCGAGAGGGCTGAGGATGCCTGTGTCAGCTCCTCCTGACACTGTCGTTCTTCCTCTCGCAGCTGGCCGAGGTAGGTCCACAGGGCCTCCTGCCCCGCCACGTCCACTCGCAAGCCGCAACCGGGCTCGATGGATGCCAAAGCGTGGTGCCGACGTTGCCGTACCACCCGCAGCCTTTGGCGGGCCCTGGCCACCAGGGCAGCGCATCGCGAAACCTCTATCCTTTGAGCCTCGACCAGTCTGCTCCTATAGTCCAATACCCGCTGCAGGCGGAAGCGAAAGGGTGGCATCTCAGTCCTCGAAGATGGAGCGGAGGCGGGACAGCGTCTCGTTGTAAGGAGTGGCTTCCTCCGGCTGCTGCCTCAGGAACGCAGT